>JAWUZB010000062.1:0-12371 GCA_034110505.1 Gammaproteobacteria bacterium | reverse complement strand
CCAAGGTTGTCAAATAGAATTTCACAAACACTACTGGTTTCAAGTGCTTCGACCGTATCAGTGTGACGTTTGCTCTCAATACCGTGAATTCCGATAATATCTCCGGGTAGATAAAAGCCTGTAATCTGGTTATCTCCATCTACCGATTCCAAATAAGCCTTGACCGAGCCAGAATGTAGAACAAAAATAGACTGTATATTGTCACCGGCCATAAACAGAAGATCTCCACGTTGCATGGGTTTTTTATGCACTACGGAATCTTTAAAACGATGTAAATCGTGGCTTTCTAAGCGAGATGACAAACATATATCCTTTGCATGGCACATTTGACAGGCATCGCTCGCAGGCATAGGGTTCAGCGGCACTATATTTATCATAAAGTCTCTCCATAGAATTTTAGTTGTATTGAATTGATGCTGGCTTAATTCAATTTGGTCACCAACTCGCATCCAGATTGATCCAACTCTCTCAATTTCAAGATCCGTATTTAGTAATGTCAGCCGTTAATATTTTAGGCACACGTTGTCGATAAAAATTGACCCAGATCAAATTTCAAATCAAATACTTTACTAATATCAATGCTTCTATCCGTTTATTTGCAATGAAACTTGAGGGTTACGCTTTTGATCAGCCTTGATTTAGTCTTAATGTCTCTAGGCGGTATTCTATTTCTTGCTCTGCTTAGCTCACTCATTGACCATAACACCGCCTGTCCAAAAGTTACAATGCTGTTGGCTATCGGGGTTATTCTCGGGCCAGAGTTGTTCGATGTAGTACCTGAGTTTTTTAGTCTACAGCTTGAGGCTATCGCTACTGTTACACTGACGATGGCTGGCTTTGTCGTTGGCGGTAAGTTAGATCAAAACGTTTTCAGGGGCTCGGCTAAAACGGCTATCTGTATTTCCCTGGCCGCGGTGTTAATTACTTGCTTGTTTGTTGCTGGCGGATTAATCTGGTTTTCGGTAGATACACCTTTGGCTATATTGTTGGGTGTGATCTCCGCGGCAACCGCCCCTGCGGCGATTCTTAAAGTAGTAAAACAATCGACTATTGAAAACGCTTTCACTAAGTCGCTGGTATCGATCTCTGCACTAGACGATGTTTGGGCGTTGTTATGTTTTGCACTAGCATTAGATTTTTTAAGTAAAAACACTACACCGTCTAGCGACTTGGTGTTGTTCTATCACGCTAGCATTAATGTGCTCGGCGCAATCAGCCTGGGTGCGGCAATAGGCTGCTTAGTAAGTTATTTTTCGAGGCTCATTAAATCCTCTAAGCTAAGACAGTTGAAAGCTCTAAGCGCCTTATTTGTGTGTGGTGGTTTGGCGCTTTACGTCTACCTCTCCTACGTATTAGCGACTATTATAATGGGCGCGATAGTGGCTAGTTTTGCAAAACAACATAGGCCTTTAATTGATGCCGTTAAAGATCTCGAATCAATCTTTCTGGTGGTGCTATATGTGCTTGCTGGAGCATCATTAGAGCTGGATACGTTTGTGTCTCTCAGTTTTGTCGGCGCTGCATACATCGCCTCTCGTTGTGTTGGCAAGTATTTAGGCGCGTGGTTAGGGTCTAGAGTTGCGCAGGCCCAAGAAAGCACCATACATTGGATGCGCTATGCGCTATTGCCTCAAGCAGGAATCTCTATAAGCATGGCCGTAGTGGCATCGGTGTATTTTCCGCAGTATCAGCAAATGTTACTGACCTTAGTTGTCGGTTCTATGGCATTTTTTGAAATAGTCGGCCCTCTTTACACGCGCCTTGCAATGCAGCGCGCGATGGCAGAATCGAGTGAATCTGAGGCAGAGCAATGAGTATTCTGTCTTTTCTATTTGGATTGGCGATATTTTTGTATTCAATGCATCAGCTTGAATCTGGAATTCGTGAGGCCAGTGGGCAGAATCTTAAAAAATGGATTGTTAGAAATACAAACACACCAATCAGCGCCGCCGCCAGCGGTGTAATGGTCACTGCAATCTTGCAAAGCAGTTCTATGGTTTCATTGATCGCATTGGCGTTCGTTAGCGCAGGCATAATGCCTTTATTTAACGGCATTGGCGTTGTTTTAGGGGCTAATGTCGGCACTACTGTCACCGGCTGGATTGTCGCCACTGTCGGCTTCAAAATGGACTTGCAAGCACTCGTTCCGCCGTTAATTGGCTTAGGCGCGGCGGCAAACCTTGGCTATCTTCATAGCCCTCGCTTAAAGGGCTTAGGCAGCGCCTGTTTAGCATTTGGTTTGTTGATCTTTGGACTCGATATCATGAAAGAGAGTGTCGCCGGGTTTTCGCAAATTGTTGATATTGGGACCTTGAACAATATACCTCCGCTTGGCTATTTGTTCGCTGGCGTCCTGTTAGCCGCCGTTATGCAATCTAGCTCTGCGGTGATGATCATTGCTTTATCGTTACTGAGCTCAGATCTACTCAATATTGTAGATGCGGCGGCATTGGTAATTGGTGCAGATCTTGGCACCACCAGTACCACAGTGTTAGGCAGTTTTGGTGAATCGAGAGTAAAGAAACAATTGGCATTCGCGCATGTTTTTTTTAATATCATCGTTAACAGCTTTGCCTTTCTAGTGATGTTGCCGCTACTGCCGAAAGTATTGAGTCTTATCAATCTGCAGGATCCAATGTTCAGTTTAGTTGCGTTTCACAGCACCTTCAACCTACTTGGTTTGCTTACCTTTCTTCCACTACTAAAATTCTATACCAGCTTAATTGAAAAGCTAATTCCCGCTAGCAGTAGTAATCGCCCCGATTTTTTCAATCTTCCAGTCGAGGTACCTGAGCTGGCGATTAGTGATCTTAAAGTTGCATTACGGTATTTAAATAGTGAGGCGATAAAATTACATATGCGTGAGCTTGGAGTTCAACCAGAAAGTGTTAGCAAAGATAGTCTCAGAAATGAAAGTATCAGCCAAGAAAGTCGCGGAAAATTGAAGGCCCCTCGTGATTTTGAGGCTGAGTATCAGCAACTTAAAGATTTTGAAAATGAGTTTTTGCATTACTCTAATAAGCTGCAACTGGTTAAGCTTGAACCTGATCAAGCCGATAGCGTGGTTAAAATGCTCGAAGCAGCAAGAGCAACCGTTTACGCCAGTAAAACGCTAAAAGATTTTAGGTCCGATTTTAAAACCCTTTATCAGTCTTCTGATAATGCTCTTGCTCGGCAGCTGCTTAGCGCGCATCAAAAATTTCTAAGTGAATTTTATCACGCATGTATTCAATTATCAGAAACTGGGAATGTGCTTGACTCGGCTATTGAAAGGCAGAACAGTCTTGGTGAACTTAACAATAAACACTATCAACAGAGTTGCGATTTAATTACTCGATCCTTGCAACAAGATGGTGAGGCCGTTGGCTCCATCTCAACGTGGTTTAACCTAAACCACGAACTACATCATTACATTCGATATATGCTCACTGCGCTTATTACAAACAGCCAATCTGAAAATGCAATAACTACTCCATAAAGACTAGTCAGTGTGCCAATAAAACTGGTACCGAGCTTTCCTTTATCAACCTTCTGGTCATCCCACCAAGTACGATCTCTCTAAAACGCGAGTGACCGTAACCGCCAATAATAATTAAATCTCGACCATGCTTATCGACGTGACGCAGTAGTGCGTCTGCTTCATTATGATCTTGTTGATTCATGTTTTCAGCAAAATACTCAGTTGTTATTTGGTGTCGATTTAAATAGTCACTTATTTCAATGCCTTCAATTAGCTCTTCATCGGGATCAGGTGGTGGGGAAATACTAACTATGTTGACGTCTTTTGCATCACGCATAATAGCAAGGGTATGACGCACTGCATTAACCGCTTCTGGTGTTTCTTTCCAACCGAGTACCGGCAGTGTTGCGAAATTTTTAGCTGACCAGTCGCGAGGTATAATCACTATTGGAAGCCCAGTATCGGTGATTAAATGGTCTATGAAGTTGCTATCGTTAAAGATTACGCTACTATCTTTGCTTGCTTGGCTCACAAATATGATATCGGCGTAAAACGCAGGCCGAGGCTTCTTTTCATATTCATCTGTCTGATGCCATTCGCTCGCAATCTCGAATTGCTCGACTATGCGTTCAAAATTTTTCTTTATTTTGGCACAATAGCCGCTTTGCAGAGCGTAAAATGTATCGGCCAGGCTTAGAGGGTAATTACCATAAGCGACTGAATAGCCCATTACGTCAGGTTTGACAAATAAACCCGTAAGCTTAGCGTTATGTTTGGCTGCAAAGACGGCGGCGGCTCTAATCGTGCTGTCGTGCAGTTGCTCACCATAGGTATAAACCAGTACTTCTCTAATCATGATTTCCTCTTCTCAGATATTAATGGTCATTTGATTTAATTATTCTAAGCAGCTTAAGCAAATTCCCATTGATTCAGATCATGATAGTGACCTTAAAAATGGCGATATTAAGCGAGTAGCGCTAGGGTGATTGGTGATTAACTTGTTTCGGCCTAGTCGTTATTGCTAAGTCTGGTTGAAAATGTTTTTTCCACCATCTAATGGTTAACGGCACCGATAGATTTAGTAAGAAGCAAGTAATCATCAAGGTATAAAAGGCGTCCGCCGACATGACTTTTGTTTGTACATAGGCAATTTCCATGACCACAAACGCGAGTTCGGCTCGCCCTAACATTCCAAACCCAATCATTAAGCTATCGGGCCAACTGAATCTTCCGGTGTACTTAGCGGCCAGTGAGGCGCTAATAATCTGTCCAAAGAATAAGCCAGCAAATAGTAATAGTGCTTGTGGCAATGACGTTAAAAACAAGCCGCCATCAAAAATCAGCTTACTCCCAAGTGTCACGAAGAAAACAGGTCCAAGCCACGAAAATGCTACGTTATCGATCATGAATCGAGCCTGTTCGTAGGTGCTGGCTTGACGAAAGTTTTCGTCGTCTATGTCTTCTAGCTCATCGGAGAAGTATTCTTGACGAATAACCAACCCCGCCATGTAAGCACCGACCGCCGGATGAAAGCCAAAAGCGTGTGCAAGAAGACCGACTAATACAGCAATCAGCAATAAGGCTAGAACAGTGTATTCGCCGCCACCCATCGCTAGAACTTGTTTAAGACTAAATCGTCCAATGATCGGAATATAGCGAACAAAACCGCGGCTGGCAGGGAATAACCCCGAACCAATTAATGTCACCAATAAAAAGAAAGCGATTACCTTTGCGAGAATTATTAGTAAGCCAAAGGCGCTAAAGGAAGAATCACCTGTGGCAATTGGAACTAATGCGGCGACCAATGCAAGAGAGGCGATATCATCCAGTACAGCTGATGTCATTATGCCGGTTGCAGCGGGTGTTTTGTTTAAGCCTTCGCCCTTCAACGACACCATCGTCAGCGATACCGCAGTGGCGGTCATCGCTAGGCCACAGAGCAAGGCCATATTTGCCTCACCCCAGTACCACAGGGTTAATCCATAGGCGATGCAGAAGGGCACTATCGCACCGAAAAAAGCGATACCCCAGCTGCGTTTTATACTGCGTAAAAAATTGCCTGTTTCTTCTTCAAAACCCAGCGAAAACATAATTACAATGATGCCAAGCTCAGCAAGATCGACTATGAATACAGGCATTTCCACCGGAATTACTCCGAAGTTAGTAAGCAGCGAGCCAAAGAATAAATACCACAAAACCGGCGTCAAACGAGTTTTTTCCGCTAACAACGAGGCGACAAAAACGCTCGACCAAATGATCGCCAAAATCCCAATGTCATACATAGTCAAACCAATTAGTTAATTGATGATTGTTCATCTTAGCGTTTGCCGAGCGAGACAATTTGATCTGAGTCATTTTCTTGGCAACAGTGATGTGCTCAAATAGCCAAATGATTTATCGAATAGAAACTGTTGTTCGCCGAACTCGTCGATTTTTTAGTCGCAATAGATTTGTGGTCTGGATGTTTGGCTTATCGAGTACCGCGTCTGCTGGCATGTCGCCAGATCGAGGTTTGGTTATTTTACAGATTGATGGGCTGTCGAGAGAGCAACTAATGAGAGCGGTTAATAGTGGGCGAATGCCTTTTGTTGAGCAGCTTATGGCAAATGATAGCTACACACTGCACTCTGTCTATTCGGGCCTACCGTCAAGTACACCGGCAGTTCATGGCGAATTTTTTTATGGAGTCAAAGGCTGCGTACCTGCATTTCGTTTTAAACGACCCGAAGATAGTCGCCCAGTAATGATGCTTGAGTCTGCTGTCGCTTTGGATATTCAAAATTCATTAGCTCAGCAAGGTGAGCCCCTATTGCGCAATGGTAGCGTCTATTCAGATATGTTTGATGGCGGAGCCGATGAAGCTTCTTTTTGCGCTTCGTCGTTAGGGTGGTCACAACTGATTCCGACTGGAAATACAGTCAAAATGATTATCTTTGTTTTGCTCAATATTGTCAGCTTAGTGCGTGTCGTTTTACTAACCGTGTTCGAGTTATTGCTATCCTTGGTTGATCTAATACGCGGTGTTGCCGACGGCCAAAGTCTGTTAAAGGAACTTCAATTTGTACCAATAAGAATAGCCACTGCAGTATTGCTTCGAGAACTAGTCGCCATTGGTGTAAAACTAGACGTTGCTAGAGGGTTGCCGATTATTCACGCAAACTTTTTAAGTTTTGATGAACAGTCCCATAGAAGGGGGCCCGATTCGCGTTTTGCGCATTGGAGTCTAAAGGGAATAGACAATGCAATTGCACGAATCTGGCGTTCAGCAAGACGCTCTGAACATCGTGACTACGATCTTTGGATACATTCGGACCATGGCCAAGAGAAAACCAAAAGTTATTCCGTCGAATTCGGACGCACACTTCACTACGCTGTAAACGAGGTTCTTCTCTCATATATTTTGCTCGACTCCGACCGGCTTTTGCCGGTTGATAGCCGTAAAAAAAGCAGTAAGGAGTGGTTAGATGATCCGGATCTTCAATATGCGCATTTACTTGGCAGCAAAAAGCTCTCAGGATGGTTGTCACGTCATTTCAGAGAAAGCCCAACGGACACTTATATCCAATTCTCGATTGCCGCAATGGGCCCGATCGGCTTTATTTATCTGCAGCAAGTGATGAATGAAAAAACCCGTGTTTCGGTAGCAAAAGATTTAGTTCAGAAGGCCAATGTGCCGATGGTTATTACCTCTGGTATAGACAATCAAGATTTAAGCCAAGCTCGAGTATTTACGTCGCAAGGCAACTTTAACTTGCCCGATGACAAAATTACAATCTTTGGCCAAGATCATCCATTTCTCGAAGATGTCTGTACTGATTTGATTGCATTATGCCATCACCAATATTCGGGAGACTTTGTTTTGTGCGGGTGGGCTAAGGATCAAGTCGCCCTTAGTTTTCGGGTAGAGAACGGAGCGCACGCAGGTCCTGGACCGAATGAGACACACGCCTTTGCTTTGCTACCAAGTGATGTTTTTAAGCGGCCGCAAGAGCAATCATACCTAGATTTCAGCAAGCTCAGGAAGGCGGCAATGGAAGCGCTGGGGAAGTGGCCGATACAGGCAAAACCTGCCGCAGAAGTCAAACAAAATCAGTCAATGGCCGATCAGCTTGAGGCTGAAATTACCCAGCCGCACAAGCGAGATTTTTTCCGTGTCATGACGTATAACGTGCATAGCTGTACCGGTATGGATGGTCGTATTTCACCACGGCGGATTGCGCGTATTATTGCCATGTATGATCCTGATGTAGTCGCTCTGCAAGAACTAGTTGTTGGCAGCGAAAGTTCATCGCACATCGATCAAGCTTTAATCATAGCGGGGGAGCTAAATATGAATCTATCATTCCACCCAGTAAAACAGCTAGAACAGGGTCAGTTCGGTAATGCCATCTTGAGTAAGCACCCAATGCGCTTACTTGATGCCAGTGCCTTAGCCAGTAAGCCGAAGCGCCATCGTCCTAACATCGCACCATTAGATCAGGCACGTGGAGCAATCGAGGTAGAAATAGAGTATCGCGGTAAATTATTCACCATGATAAATACTCATCTAGGGTTAACGGCTGACGAACGCAAACAGCAGGTAGCGGACTTACTAAGCGCACCGAGGTTCACAAATGAAAAAAAAGCGACCATTTTATGCGGTGATTTTAATGCAACACGCGCGCATGCAACTTATCGTACCATTAGCAAAGTCATGAAGGATGTAGAGGTTCAATTTGAAGAGATAAGGCCTGAGAAAACTTTCCCAGCAAAATTTCCAACGCTTAGAATCGATCACATCTTTGTTGCCAAAGAGGTTAACGTACGCGACATTATGGTGCCGCTAAATCAGTTGACTAAAGTGGCCTCTGATCATTTGCCGCTAATAGCCGATATCGAGTTCGAGTCTCTCAGTGAGAAAATAGCACCGCAATAGTGGCGTGCTTAATTAGATGGTCTGTAACGCCGCCAAGAATGATTTCTTTAATGCGAGAATGTCCATATCCGCCGATAACGATAAGATCAGCCTGCTCACTTTCAGCGCGCTCAAGTAGTTTTTTTGGTATCTCGCTATTTTTTTTACAGCTATCGATAATCAGTTGATGAGGTATCTTTTTGCGGGAAAGGTAGTCCTCTATAAGATAAGCGGCGTTACTGTCGCGCTTGATCATTCGCTGTGTGAGAACATCAACAACGGTAAGCTGTTGGCACATCTGCATAAACGGCAATGCGTCGCTTGCTGCACGCATTGCTTCGGCGCTTGAATTCCAACCTAAGACTATTTTATTTACCTCGAACGGCTTATTCAAATCGCGCGGTATCATTAGAACCGGTCGCTTGGTTTCTAATATAATGCGATTTAACAAGGACTGATAATTTGGATCATCAACTGTCGGTTGGTCAGCAAAGATTATGTCAGTGCAGAGTAACTGTTCTATTGGTTCTTGCGAGTGAGGGATTGTTCTCCACAGAGTCTCGCAATCATAGTTACTAGCGAGTGCTTCAAAGTGCTTTTTTGCGTCTAACTCTCGTTTATCTAAATCCACCAACAGCAGGTCGGCTAACTCGATAAGCGAAGCCGTTTGCCAGCGCATAACGGCGATAGCATCGAGCTTTATATAAGCAGCGGTCACTGTTCCTTTGTATTGTGCGGCGAATTGACATGCGGCGATAGCCGCGGCTGAGTGTTCGGTGATGTTATTTAGGTAAACGGTGACGTCATTATTCATCATATTTCTCTAGCATATGTTAAGCAAATTTCTAGTCTACCGAGGTCTTTCTATTGCTTATTTGATCTAGGTCAAGCGTTACCCCAGATCAGTATTCTAAGATATGTATATGAAAAACATACTCGTACTACAAGGCCACCCGGATGCTGGGAACGACCATTTTTGCGATGCAATTGCTGCCAAGTATTCATCCGCGGCAGTTGATGCTGGGCATGTAATTAGGCAAGTCGACATTGCTAAATTAGATTTTCCGTTGCTACAAAGCAAGGCTGACTTCGATCAGAATCGCCCGTGTCCAGCGATTATAGATACTCAGAATGATATTTTATGGGCTGAGCATATTGTGGTCATTTATCCACTCTGGCTTGGCGATATGCCGGCGCTTGTGAAAGGTTTTTGGGAGCAGATATTGCGCCCAGGATTTGCCATGCATGAAGGTCGGCCTGGGCGTCCATTTGAAAAGCTACTGAAGGGAAAGTCAGCAAGGGTTTTGGTAACCATGGGCATGCCATCGCCGGTTTATAGATGGTTTTATAAAGCTCATTCAGTGAAAAGCTTAAAGCGTAATATTTTATCTTTTTGTGGCTTTAAGCCAGTGGAATTCAGTTTGATCGGCGGTGTGCGAGAAGGTAATGAGAATCATCTTAAGCTTGAGCTATCACACGTCTCGCACATGGGGCGAGACGCAAATTGATAGTTTTTGGCAGTCATTGCCCGGTTCTTGCGCAGGGACTTTATTATTAAGACCAGAGGTGTATACTTATTGGAGTAACGGATTATAAAGGTTAAGCACTATGTACGATCACTCCTGTTCCAATTGCGCGATGAACGAAATCTGCCTGCCGCTTGGCTTAGATAAAGCGGATATTTGTCGGCTCGAGGAAATTGTCAGTACCTCTGCGGTTAAACATACTGGTGACAAAATATTACGTCAAGGTGACGTATTTCAAAACGTTTACGCGGTTAAATCCGGTATGACTAAGTCGTACCGTTTCGATGATGCTGGCACCGAGTACATACACTCATTTCATTTGCCTGGCGAGCTGTTTGGGCTTGACGCGATTCACGCTCAGCGATATGGATTTACTGTTGAGGCGTTAGATACAGTGGTTCTATGCGAAATGAATTTTGAAGAACTACAATCCTTGTGCTCACATGTGCCATCGTTGCAAAGACAACTTTTCAGTCTATTAAGTCGGGATTTGTATAAGTCGCACGTTAATCCGATAGATCATTTTGATCAGACTGCTGAGCAAAAATTGTCTGGCTTCTTGCATAACTTGTTATCTCGCTTAGAAGCACGAGGTCATGCGAGTATGGAACTTCATTTACCAATGTCGCGTCGAGATATAGCTAACCACTTAGGCTTGGCTCCGGAAACAATTAGTCGCTTACTTAAACGCTTTCAGCAACAGAATGTAATTGATATCAAAAACCGTTTAGTTACGATTGTTGATCGAGCAAAGCTCGAAGGTATGGTGCATTGCCATGCCTTAGAGACGTCTATATCGCCAAACGATATCACCCGCTCAGCCTAGCGACCTCAGGTTGATCTGAACCGAATGTTAATAAAGCTTTAGTTTCTCAGGTAGGCTTTTTGAGTGTCGCTGGCGCGGCCCAGTATCGGCCGTAATTTATCTATATTTTTCTATATTAAAGCTAATTGATTTAGATCAAACAGGGATTGAGACGCTTAACGTAGAGTGTCTAATAGAACAGTGCAATGATATTCTATGGCGTATTGAAATGCACCGATAAATACAAATGAAACAAACGTTCGGAGGGTTCGGTCATGAATCACATAATCATAAAATCAGTTACCCAAGCCAGTCTACTGTTGGCTTTATTGTTACTCGCGGCCTGCAGTCAGGAGCAGGTTGCAAATAGGGGTTTCAGCCTTCCCCCAGGGATAGCTGAGAATGGTCGTGAGTTATTCACTGAGTATCGATGTAATAGTTGTCATACCCTAGCGGGCGCTGAATTCAATGATGATGAATGGCGCCTAACCGAAAATGGTGGCATTGCGGTTCAACTTGGCGGCGAGACCTCTAAGGTGCAAACATATGGAGATCTAGTTACCTCTATTATTAACCCTTCTCATCGCCTTGCAAAAGGCTACCCGCTAGATCAAATTAGCGACAACGGAAACTCAAAAATGGAATACTACAATCAGGTTATGACGGTTGAAGAGCTGATTGATCTAGTCACGTTTCTAAAGTCGAAATATAAATTCAAGAGTTACTCAGAAACGGCTTATCCTTATTATATCTATCCGGGCTAAATCAATAAGCGGCACTAGATATTTCTAGAAAAGGGTAAAATACGCTTATCAACCACTGAATTTAGATAACGATCAAATACACCCGCAATCGGTCGCATGAAATAGCGCCCGGTTTCGGTGATTTTGAAACCTTGGCGATTGATCAATACAAGACCGTCATCTTCAAACCTTTTTAATTCTTCTAATTCTCTTTGCAGGTATTCGGCAAGAGTAGTGGGGTTATTTGTTTCGATGAATTGCCCAAGCTTGGCACTAAGATCGACTACCTCGCGACACATGATTTGCTGAATAACATCGGCTCTAATACGATCATCGTTATTCAATTCAATGCCCTTAGCTATTGGTAAGCTATTGTCATCTATTAACTCGTTATAGAGTGAAAGGGTTGATTGATTTTGTGAAAATGCGGTATCCAATTTGCTGATTGCACTGGCACCAACCCCGATTAGGTCTGTATCTCTATGCGTTGTATAACCTTGGAAGTTACGCTGCAGAGTACCTTTGTTCTGAGCTATCGCTAGGGTGTCAGTCGGCAGCGCATAGTGATCCATGCCGATATGATTATAGCCGGCTTCTAATAACCTACTGCGTACCAATGATGACAAGGCAAGACGGGCTTGAGCCGCGGGAAGGGTCGCTGGATCAATCATTCGTTGTGCTTTAATCTGTTTCGGAAGGTAGGCAAAGTTATAGGCCGCGACACGTGTTACACCGGTGTCGATGACTTTTGATAGGGTTTTTTCGAAGCTATCAAGTTGTTGCATGGGTAAGCCGGTAATGAGGTCTACATTAACTGACTTACCTAAGCGCATTGCCGCGTCAATTATTGCCAGAGTATGCTCTTCGTCTTGCTCACGGTTAATCGCTTTTTGCACCTCCTTAGAAAAATCTTGCACCCCAATACTAAAGCGATTTATGCCAC
>JAWUZB010000061.1:0-17210 GCA_034110505.1 Gammaproteobacteria bacterium | reverse complement strand
ATTGCCGGTGTCGACATTACTGTCACCAAAAACCACAATCCGTTCTATTTGAGTTGATGTTTTTTGTGTTGCACACGCCGAGAGAAATAAAATGCAGATAATTGAAACAGCAAAGATATAAAGTCGACTGGTTTTAAACATCATTTTTATAGAGTATGGGTAGGCAGAATTATATGAGGCGTTAGCATAGTTGTTTTAGTCTTTATACGACAAGAGAAAGGAAGCAATTCTTGTGCCTAAACTAGTTAGAATAGGCATGTTAAGAAATAGAATTTTAAGTTCTTTTCTACTAGGCTCTAGGGTTATCATGTCCATGCTGATATATAACAAATGTGATTCTATCTATCAGGCCTATAAACCCCTTCAAATAAATGTCTTTTATGAAATCAGTATTTAGAAAAATATTTTCACCAATACTTAACTATTTTGAATCTGGCGAAGATGAATTCATATATGTGAGATCGCATCGAATTATTCTTCTTGTGGTTGGAGTCTTGTTTTCGGTTCTAGCGTCGGCGTCGGCGTTTGCCGCAATCCTTACGGCACAATTCAGCGCATTTATCCCAGTCGTCATATTCTTCGCCGCAGGTGCGGTTTGTCTAATCGTTAGCCTCAGCGGAAACGAACGAGCTGTTGCGACTATTTGGCGTAGTAAGTAATAGCCAATAAAAAAGAGCTAAGGTCTGGGACTCTTAGCTCTTTTTTAAGTGTCGCTTTGTCTTGCGAACGCTTTGCGCTTTTGGATTTGATATGAATGCCGCCTTTACGCATTAGCGGGTTCATTGCTTGCCGATTTCTCGGTTTCATTGGCTTCGTCGCCATAATAATCTCCTAGGATTATACGTGTTGTTCGCGTTCATATTGCACTTGTGCAAATCAATGGAGCTTTCTAATTGTTAGATGCAATCTCAACTATATTTTACACTTTTTTCTCAATTATAAAAATATTATCTGCGAAAGTATTCTCTGCAATCAAAGGCGTTGATTGGAAATCATCACATGATCAACGGTGCTTACTTAACTAAATTGCTATCTATTTAACAAAGTGAGCGCCGTGCATCCTTGTTGTTGCCAGTATTTTCCTAGCACGGGGAAATTAAAAGACTGCCTGACAAACGGCCGCAAAAATTCGTATAGAACGGCCCCTAAATTCACGACCTATTACGATTACTACTCTTCGAATCTGCTTTCCTACGACACAACGCTTGTCCTCAACCGCTGCGATTTTGACGTTTACGCTTTGCGATAAGACTAAGTCTCTGGCAAATTGAATTTAGATTTAAGTTTACTCAATGAAATAAGACTAATGAAATAAGACTAATAACAATGCAATCACTTGCCTCACTCGTTCTAATGAATATCGGCGGCTTTGCTGTTCTTATAGCACTCATCTTCCACGATGAAATAAAAATAAGAATCAGCTTAATGATTGGTGCCGCCATCATTCTAGTTGGTTTTGCTGTAGATGATAATTTAGACTACTGGTATGCGGCTGCATGGGCTGGGTTAATTGCGCTTATTAATGGAACCTTGCTGGCTAAAGTCATCAAATCGAAATCGGCATCTCAGTTTACTCAAAGAGAAAAAATTCTTTATCAAGCTTTTAAAGGTCTACAAGCCGAGGAGTTTAAAGACTTGTTGAAAATAACCACTTGGCATACACCTATAGCGCACACCACCCTTACTACAGAAGACGAAGTCTGCGACAGCTTATTCTACATACTCAAAGGAAGGGCTGAGGTCAGCAAAGCAGACAGCATGTTTACACTAAACCCTTTTACCTTTGTCGGTTAGGTTGGTTACTTCTTGCGCTCAGCGGCCAGCGCAACAACAATTATTGAAAAAGGTCTGTCTTCGTTTCTTGGAAAACTCCGGCTTTACGTGAACTAGAGGCTAGATCACCTGGGGTACGCGCAAAAATTTATGAAGTAATGAATAAAGATATGGCCAAAAAAGTTGCTAATAGTCAACGATAGAATCTGAGGATGGCACTTAAGATGTTATCTATAGTAGACTTAATTTGGTTGATCAAAGATCGGATATAAAAATGCTAAACAAGTATGTTCTGTGGAAATTCGCTTTCACATTCTTCTTGATGGCTGCTGGGTATTTCCGGTAGCTATATAGGCTGAGTCGCGGACTACAAATTTACAGTAGCGATCAATTGGATGATCACTACTGATACTTATTTAGCTCCAAATTATATTGTCGGATGCTTCATGCCAATCTAAGTACTGTCGTCCAAAGGCTTTATCTAACTCAGCTCTTTTTACTTTCATGGTAGGTGTTAGGAAACCATTTTGATCCGTCCATGGCTCATTCTGAACAACCACCGTCGATACGTGTTCAAACTTAGCTCTGGTGGCGTTTAAGTTTTTAACGGTGTTGACTAATGAGTCTGATATTTCAGCTGCAGAACGCCCCGTTGCGGCCTCACCCAAATTTACCAATGCTATTGGTTGAGTGATGCCTAGACCGACCACACAAACTTGTTCAACAAACTCGTTTTTAGAGATAGCCTCTTCCAGTGGGTTAGGAGTAACAAAGCTACCTTTTGATGTCTTAAAAGCGTCTTTCAGACGGCCAGTTACTTTAAGAAAACCCTGCTCATCTATTTCACCGCAGTCGCCGCTGTGCAACCAACCGTCCTTTAAAACTTCGGCTGTTTTGTCGGGTTTCTTATAGTAGCCGGCCATCATGTAGGGTGTACGCATCATGATTTCATCGGTTTCTTTATCGATGCGTATCTCAGCACCAGGGACCGCGCGACCAACCGAATCACTGGGCGAATCTGGGTCAGGCGTGTTGGTGATTGAGCCACACGTCTCGGTCATCCCGTAGGCTTCTATAAGTTGTATATCAAGCTTACGGAAAAACTCCTTAATAAAAGCCGGAGTAATCGCCGCACCAGTGGCTGCAATTTCAATATCGCGAAGCCCCATCGCAGTGCGTAATTTTTTCTTGACGATGCCCGATACGATTGGAATTTTCAGATAGAAATCGAGTTTCTTTTCAGGTATCTGAGCGGTGACACCTTGGTAGAACTTAGTCCAAATTCGCGGCACTGCAAACAGCATACTGGGTTGAGCGTCGCGGATATTATTTGCGAACGAAGCCAAGTTTTGGGCAAATGATATTGAGCCACCCAATATTATAGCCGGCACTTCAACGGCCATCCGTTCGCCAACATGGTTAAGGGGTAAAAATGAAAAAAACTTTTTCTCGCGCAACTTAAATAAGCCGACCCAATTAACTTTTCGCTCATCGCTTATTATCAACGCGGGATTTCTATGGGTATGCATTACGCCTTTGGGCGTGCCGGTAGTGCCAGAGGTAAACTTAATCGTCCAATTACTGTCTAAATCAGGTATAAATTTTTCCTCAAGAGGCGAGTTCGCGGCAAGTAAATCAGCCCAGCTTTCGCCAACGTTCACTTCAGGATCGCCGTCATAATGAGGGAAACGAATAACCTGTAGTTGATCCGAAATAGCCTGATCTCTATCGCCCCACTTATCAAGGCGACCAATAAACAGGGCTTTGATATCACTTAACTCAATAACTTCTTTGAGCTGGTCCTTTGGCAAACTAGCGTAATAGGGCACCGATACTAATCCAGCCATCATGATGGCCAAATCAGCTAACACCCAATGCTTACAGTTCTTCGAATAGATGCCAACATGGTCGCCCGTTTCTAAGCCCTTAGCTTTGAGAGCTGAAGCAATTTTTCTAGCTTCATGACCTGCTTCACCGTAGGTAATAACCGTCCATTGATCACCAAATGGCTGACGTAAAAATTCTTTATCTGGGGTTTCGGCTTCCCACTTATAAAAATACTCAATAACGCTGGTCAGCGATTCGGTCATGGCTAGGATATTAGGTTATTTTCGGTTGATACGAAATTAGCACAGCAGATTAACGGTTAGTAGTGAAAATTTAAATAATCCGCGCATCTACAGCTAAACTACCTAAGGCGGAGAGGCTGAGCTAGGTCACTCTGAGGGTAGTCGAAGGGTAGTCGAAGGATCGGGTGCTAATCGTGAGATCCTTCGACTTCGCTCAGGATGACTATGCAATAACGCTCAGGATGACTATGCAATAACGTTCAGGATGACTATGCAATAACGTTCAGGATGACTATGCAATAACGCTCAGGATCAAGAGAGGATACCTGTCAGGATTACGACAGATTAGCGATGAGGATCACTCGAGGTTATCTTTCAGTACGATGTACTGTAATCACTTAATTAGGTATTCTGTCTGGAAGATAATTTTTGATCCAGAGCAATTGGGGTTATGCTTCTATACTGGTTGACGCTTTTTAGATCGTTTGATAGCCATTAGCAGTACCTTCAGTTGAGAAACATTTAGCTAGTTTAAAATAATGGATATTTTTATTTTCTTTACCGTGTAAACCCATGCGCTATTATTTGCGTCTTAGTATGAATACTAATGAGAAAGACGACCTTATGATAAACAAAAAATTATTTTTTATTGGATGGCTTACAATTAGCTTTTCGGCGGTAACTTCTCTGTATGCGGGGGACGACGTCGAACTTACTCAATCGGCCGCACCCAAAGGGCTTGTGAAAATCGATAACGTTCGCGGCGATGTTAGTATTATTGGCTGGGACCAAGATGAAATATCCGTAGTGGGCGAATTGGATGGCTTGGCTAAGCAGCTGATTTTCGATGTTGACGGTGATCGCGCCGTTATTAAGGTCGAGATGCCCCGTGGAAGTTCCAATTGGGGAGATGGCTCAGATCTTAATATTCGTGTTCCCAAAGGAAGTCGCGTCGATTTTGTTGGGGTCTCCACAGACATTGTTGCCGAAGATATCTTTGGCGGAATAAGAATCAATTCGGTTAGCGGCGATATTGTAGCCAAAAATCTGCAGGGCGATCTGATGTTAACGTCACTAAGTGGCGGAATAGTTATTGAACACAGTCAAGGGCGGCTTCGTTCGTCCTCGGTTAGTGGAGATGTGGATGTGCTTTCGCATAAGGGCGAGATTGATCTCGAAACAGTATCGGGTGATATTGAAATTCAAATAGTTGAAAATCAGAAGCTCCGTGTTAAGTCGGTTAGTGGCGAGATAGAGGTGCTAAGTGATTTATTACGCGGTGCAGTTATTGATCTGCAGAGCGTTAGCGGTGAAATCGGCTTAGAGTTAAAAGGAGATATTAACGCCGAGTTTAATATTAATGCCGGAATAAATGGCGATATTGACAATGACCTTACTAATGATGAAGTATCCAAGGGGAGAAATGGTCAAGAGACATTAAATATGGTGCTCGGAGATGGTTCCGGGCAGGTTCGAATTAAAACTGTATTAGCTAGTATTAGGATCGAGTAATTAGACGTGTCGGGAAACGGATTAAAATCATTATTTGAAGCATATAAGCGTAGGCGGGTATTCCGCGTTACTGCGATTTATGTGATCGCATTTTGGCCGCTTTTACAGCTTGTTGATATATTGTCCTCGCCATTAGATATACCTGATTATTTCATGAGATATTTAGTATTCGGTTTTTTTGGCGGCCTCCCTTTTGTACTGATGTTTGCATGGTTATATGACTTTCGCAGTAATAATATTAAAGTTAAAAAAGGTGAGCCACAATTAGCGTTGTTAGGTTCAAAGACCGAATTTGCGTTAATTGCAGGCTTAGTAGTCGTAGTGTCGGCTTTGTTTTTTGTGCAACTGTCTATCGATGATGCAAAAAAATCAGCATCAAATGTAGTTGCCGAAAGAGGCGTGTCCTCAGCAAAAAAATCAAGTGATTCGATAGTCGAGAATTTTGATTCCATCGCGGTGCTTCCGTTTGTCAGCTTTAGTGCCGAACCACGAGATCAATATTTTGCTGATGGCTTAACCGAAGAGTTGCTCAATGTTCTTTCCAGGGTTCCCGATTTGAAGGTGGCCGCGAGGACGTCGTCTTTTGCTTACAAAGGTGTTAGTAAGAACGTTGAATTAATCGGTAAAGAACTGGGCGTATCGACGATTTTAGAAGGCAGTGTTCGCAAGAATGATGTGGACGATACGATACGCATCACAGCTCAGCTAATTGATGTGGCGAACGGAGTCCACCTTTGGTCAAAAACCTTCGATCGTGAATTTAAAGATGTGTTCAAGATTCAAGATGAAATTTCACAATCGGTGGTTAATCAACTGAAGTTGACGCTGGGCGTTAAGATCGAAATTGCTCCTAGAAACGAATCCGCGAATCCAGAGGCGCTAATTGCCTTTAGCATGGGGCAAGCGGCCTTATCAAAGCGCACGGAACAAAGCCTGAAAGACGCAGAGAAATATTTTCAGGAAGCGATTAATGCCGACCCTAATTACGCCTTGGCCTATACCGGTCTGGCAGATGCGAATACCTTACAGGTGAATTATGGTTTTGTTGACAAAACGATAGGCTTACCCAAAGCTGAAGATGCTGTAAAGGCCGCGCTTGTACTAGACCCTAATTTGGCAATAGCTTGGGCGAGTAGAGGTTTGATTTTAAGTCAAAAAGGTGAAAAATCTGCCGCCGAAAGTGCCCTCTTAAAAGCGATAGAGCTCAACCCAAACTATGCCATGGCGCATATGTGGTTCGCCAGTATTCAGGCTGATGACAACAATAAGTTATCTTACTACCAACAAGCATTCTCTTTAGATCCAAAATCTGCCGTAGCTGGGTATAACGTTGCAAATCTACTGGTAAAAAAGGGTCGAGATACTGAAGCAATGGATGTGTTTAGTCAGATTATAGAGGCTGATCCGTTTTATGCGAATGCGTACACCCTTGTTGCCCGCATGAGTGATAGTCGCGGCCAAATTGCCGAAGCAATAGGGCAATATAGGCGAAGTTATGATTTGAATAATGATGCTTCAATGGCTATAAAAATAGCTAATCTTTATCAAGATATAGGAGATTTTAAGGGTGCGGATAGATGGCTTGCTGTGGCAGAAGCTGGTCTGCCAGAGGAGTATCTTGCTCGATTCATGTGGGTAAAAGCCGAACGTTATGCCGCCGAGGGCGATATTCCAGAGTCTAGCCTTTATATTAAGAAAATTTTTGATCTAAAGGCCAGCAGACAAAGTGATTATTACCTCAAGTCACTTGCAGCTTATTACCAACAAGACTTTGAAGCGACGATCAAATTCTACCAACAAGCTGTCGATTACCCCGTGCCGGCTATGCATGACGACTTCTCGATGGAAGTCATGCCGGTAGTTAAAATTGCGGTTGCTTATGCCTACAACAGGCTCGGAAAGTTAGAAGATTCGATAGCAATAATTACTGAAGTAGAACAGACCCTAGATCAGAAATTAGCAGGCGACGACGAAAATAGTGCCGAAAACTGGTTTCGTAAGGTGCAAATTGCGGCGCTAAAGAATGATCAACAGGAGGTTCGACAATTCATGCAAAAAGCGATCGATGAGGGATGGAGACGCTATTGGTTGCCAGGCCTCGACCCGTTGATGCAAGATTTCAGGTCTGATACGTCAATCCAATCTATGTTATCTGGGCTTGAGACTCGAATGAGTATTATTCGCGAACAATCCGAAGTAGAGGCACAATTTGCTAGCCGTTGGAATGAATAATAATCCTTGCCGTTAGCACGGAGCATCTTTTTCACAGACTTTTTATTTTTGATCATTCGATGATTCAATCCAAATTGGCTTACTTTGGACGCAACTACGCATGCTCAAATAAATCTGTTCCATCGTCTCTACCCTCTACTCATGACGGCGCATCTGTTAATGAGTAACCAGGTACGTTAGTATTATTGATCTTAATATTTAGACACAGAAAATTCTCTATGGATACTTCAAAACTCTTTTCTCTCGAAGGCAAAATCGCATTAGTGACCGGTGGCTCGCGCGGCATTGGTAAAATGATTGCTGAGGGCTTTATTGCCCAAGGTGCCAAGGTGTACATATCGTCGCGTAAAGCGGATGTTTGTGACGCGG
Organism: Gammaproteobacteria bacterium; assembly: GCA_034110505.1. Classification (GTDB taxonomy): domain Bacteria; phylum Pseudomonadota; class Gammaproteobacteria; order Arenicellales; family Arenicellaceae; genus Arenicella. The sequence continues at coordinate 9,255 of JAWUZB010000061.1, read as the reverse complement.
TAGCGGCTGAACTTGGGCCTATGTGTTTTTCCCTACCACAGGATATTAGCTCGGTAGAAGGCTGCAAAACACTAGCGACTAATTTTGCTAAAGTTGAGTCGAGGTTAGATATTTTGGTCAACAATGCCGGTGCTGCATGGGGCATGCCGTTTGAAGAGTTTTCTGAAGTTGGTTGGGATAAAGTGATGGATCTCAACCTGAAGTCGCCTTTCTTTCTGCTGCAATCCTTGCATCAATTGTTATTGGCCGGAGCCAGCGCGACTCAGCCAGCCAAGGTGATCAATATTACCTCTATCGATGGTCAGCGATTAAACCCTTGGGACACCTATAGCTATCACGCTTCTAAATCGGCGCTAATCTATTTAACCAAGAGACTTGCTGCGCGTTTAGTTGGTGAGCATATAAATGTAACGTCGATAGCACCTGGTGCGTTTCCATCCGAAATGAATCGTGCCGCACGCGATCACGCAGATGAAGTCGCCGTAGGCATTCCCTCAGGTCGGATTGGTGCAGCCGAAGACATGGCCGGCACGGCAATATATCTTGCCAGTAGAGCCGGTGACTATGTTGTTGGTGATACAATTTCTGTCGATGGCGGTATTGTCAACGCGTCTCTAGGACAAAGTATTGACGCTTAAATAGACGCCTTTAAAGCGGAGTAAGTTAGTGGTTTCTCGACAGTTGCTATTAATAAATTTTGCTATCAAATGCGCTCTTACACCGTTAACAGCATAAGGGTGAACGTCGGCTATGTGCTACTGAAAAAGTAGCGATACCGCCCTTAAAATCGCCTTCATGCTGCCCCAGAAAACATTAACCAAGCGGTGTTTTGTTCCAATAATAAACGCTATTGGCATTTCACCAACGCGCCTAACTGAATGTGACTAGACCCACATCAACGACTGATTTAACCTAATCGAGACTTACTGACATGGCAACGCTAAGCAATCATTTGACCACCGAGCGACTTATTCAGCTGCTCGCTTTTTGTGTTTTAACTATCGCGGGAGTGTCACTCAGTGGTGCCGCATCGGAAGTCAGCAAGGACGATAGCACAATGTCATTGCAACAGCCGTCGACACAAACCGAGGCGGCACGTATAACCGATAATATTTATTCGGCTAGCGGCTTCGGAAATACTTTTCTAGTAGTCACCGAGCAAGGCAATGTTGTGATCGATAGTTCCTTAGCTAGGAACGCTCCTAAGCATAAGGAACTCCTCAATCAGGTTGACTCAGCTGAGCCCAAGTTCATTATTATTACCCATGCTCACGGTGACCATATCGGCGGCTTGCCAATTTGGACAGGCGACAACACTAAGGTGATAATGCAGCAAGAGTCGATTGAGTTTATGCATTACCAAGAAAGGTTGAAAGGATTCTTCACCCGTCGTAATGCCGCACAATTTGGATTTGAGCTTGCTGATTTCGAGCAAACTGATGCCGTAACCGGAAACTATGACGCCAATATTCCTGTTGATATAACCTTCGACAATAGCCACAGTTTCAAACTTGGTGAGCTTTCATTTAATGTATTAGCGACACCTAGTGAGACTCATGATGCATTATCCGTTTGGATACCTGAGCGTAAAGCGGTATTTGTTGGCGACTTGTTTTATCGCGCATTTCCAAACCTGTATACGCTTAGAGGAACCAAGCCTCGTTGGGCCCTAGATTACGTAAATTCGCTTGATAAAGTAATCGATTTGAAGGCAGAAATTTTAATTCCCAGCCACGGCGATCCAATCTTCGGTGGGGCTGAGATTAAGCAAGCTCTAGAACAATATCGTGACGCAATACTTTACTTGCACGACGCGGTGGTGCAAGGAATGAATGAAGGCAAGAGCGTGGATACGTTGGTATCAGAAATATCGCTTCCTGAGGCGTTACGAATTCCTGAGATATATGGCCGTGTCGACTGGTCCATTCGCGGAATTTATCTAGGTTACGCAGGCTGGTTTGACGGTAATCCATCTACCATGCTAGGTATTGATGCACTTGATTCGGCAAGCGAACTCATAAGGCTTGCCGGCGGTGTCGACACAGTAGCGAGTAGAGCCAACACATTGTTTGACGAAGGCCGTTTTGACGAGGCTCTTTCGCTGTCAGATGTGGTTTTAACAGTCGACCCGAGAAATCAAACAGCTAATTTGATAAAGAAGAAAATCTACTCATCAGAATTGAGTAAAACTAAAAATTTCAACTCAGCGGGTTGGTTGAAATATGGTATTCGCGAGTCTGAGAAAGCCGTAGAGGCTAGTAAGTAGTAATTCCTTTGGAGCAAAAAAGGGGCCACTATGAGCGCAAACTAAAACAGCCGCCGAAAGTGGCAAGTTTCTGCTCTTATTAAACACCAGCAAAGCCGAGCAAGCTACTTAAACACCAGCAAAGCCGAGCAAGCTACATAGATAGAAATCGGCTGATCGCTATGCCATTTTTAGATTAATAGTTAAGCCTAGAGTCGTAAGCGGCGAGCCTTGGCTACAATATTTCTTAGAGATTTTTACCGACTGCAATGGAACAATTAACTCCCCTTATTACTGAGCAGTTAGCTGAGTTATTAAAGCCATTTGAGCATCAAAAACATCAGAAACTAAAGTTGATTATCCATGCGGGTACGCCAAAAACTGGCACGACGAGCTTACAGACTTACCTCGAAAAAAAACAAGGTAAGCTTAGGGGTGTAGGAATTCTCTACCCGCATAATCTTGAAAAACTACAAAATTCATCAGCACCTAAGCATCAGTGGTTTGAAAAAAACTTAGTCTCTACACACTTGCCGCACTTGCTAGAAAATTTCAAAAATATAATTTCGCAAGTTAAACAAGATACCCATACCATCATCCTGTCATCCGAGGGGATTTATAACTATTGGTGGGATTTTCCTGATGCTTCGAAAGCTATTTTAGGTGAACTAAGCAGTCTTTTTGATACTGAACTGTGGGTTTGGTTTCGTGATCCAATAGGCTTTATTGAGAGCTATTACAAGCAATGTATTCGCAATCCTCAAATCGACAAAAACCCATGTTATGGCAAAGATTTATCGTTTTCTGAAATGCTGGATATTGACTGGTTTTCTCAACATTTAAACTATCAAGGTTTTGTCACCGAATGCCAAACACTATTTGGTAAAAATAAGGTATCAGTCTTTGAATACCAAGGTGACGTAGTGCAAGAAGTCGCTCTTAAATTAGGCCTGGCAACGCCGCATGACAACCCGACCCCACGACAGAACAACAGTTTAAATAGTGCTTCAATAGCAATGCTAAGAAGCATAAATAGGTATGACATTAAGGCAAAAGATAAAGACCTTTTGATACCTCACTTAAAACAAATCAATCAGGTTCTCGATAATTACCAACATCAATCCTTGATAGATGACGAGTCTAGAATAAGAGTGATGAGGTTATCGAAGCCGGTAAAATTTTGATTCCGGCGTTACCATGCCTTGTTGTATAGATCAGGCTGAGCCACTACTCTTATTGCACTTAGAATAGTTAATAATCTTTTGGAGACCTCAGCATAACTCAGGGACGAAATAAAAATAGCTTGGAATGTCTCCAATTGAGGCGGAAAACTCGGCTAATAGCTAGCTATTGGCAAGTTTTTCAACAAAAAGTGGAGGCATTACAGGCATTTTTATTCGTTCGTCGAGTTATGCTGAGGTCTCTTTTGGTCACTTAATCAATATTTAAACAAGGTAGATCGTGTGACGCGATGCTGTTACCGTTAACAAAGGAGTAATAAAATGACTTTAAAATATTCATTCGCCTTTTGCCTGGTCTTATTGCTGGTCACCAGCAATGCTATTGCAGCTTGTACCGGCTCATCACGGTGGGGTGCCGGCGATACCCTTGGTTCGGCAAATTTAGTCACTCCGCAGCGCACACTGGAAGCCGCTAAGCTGATCAAACTGGGTAAATCTAGGCCGCTGGGTATCGCCATCGGGCCAAATACTCCCGCCTTACCTCCTCGATCGCTGAATTTGCAAATAGTCCAGCCAAATCAACAAGGCGGCCAAAAACTATCGGCCTTCGGTTTTGATGCGAATTATAATGATGACATGCTACAAACATGGATCGGTATTGGGTCACAGCTTGATGGCTTGGGACACATGGGAGAGAACGGTAAGTATTATAATTGCTTAGATGAAAAAGAGATTAGCGTGATCACTGGTTTAACCAAGCTGGGTACCCACGCAGTACCTCCCTTAGTCGGCCGAGCGGTAGTTCTCGATATGGCCGCACAGGCGGGTGTTAAAGTGATGCAGGCGGGCCAGCATTTTGGCCCGGCCGAGATCAAAGCAGCGGCAAAAGCGCAAGGTGTGAGGATGGGCGAAGGCGATATCATTCTGTTTCACACCGGCTGGACCGAAGCGAAGTTAGAAAGCGACCCTGCAACTTGGGGGAGTGTCGGGCCTGGTTTGAACAACGCTGGCGCACTATACATTGCCTCGCTAAACCCGATGGCAGTGGGTGCTGATACTTGGGGCTTGGAGCCGATTCCTGCGCCAGCTGGAGATAAAGTGTTTTACGGTCACGTCACATTTCTAAAGAATAATGGCATCTATATATTAGAAACAATGAACGTCGGCCCGTTACTTAGAGAAGGGGTAAATGAATTTATGTTTGTATTAGGCCAACCACGCATTATCGGCACTGTTCAGGCAATGATTAACCCAGTCGCACTTTATTAAGCGACCGAAGAGTAATGCCTCGGTGCTTTTTCCTAAACTGCATTTTACATACTTGAGTTTGATAGTATGAAAAAAATTAAATTAAGCAAATTTCACAAGGATTTTAACCTTATGCTCAGATTAGTGATGTCACTGATTTTGCTGGCGACGTTCCCGTCTTTGGCCAGTAGCCAAGATCATTATCAACGTGATTCTTATATCTCAGAACAAGTAACTGTCTCAGATGAAATCGGCACAGAGCTGAGTTTGCAAAAGCTTATTGCCGATTCAGGTGCTGAGCTCAGTGTTGTGTTTATATTTGGTGGCGGAGCTCTGGGGCACGAACGAGCTAAAAAAAGTGGCGGCTTGTGGTGCCCTGATTCGTATGAGGATATGCATATTCTTAGAAGTTTGCATAATTACTACGACGACAGAGTTGCGATCATACCGATAGCCGTGCCGCCGGTTTATCACAGTGAATTATTGGGCTATAAAAAAGGCGTGTTCTTCACCGGCAACGCGACTCCAGAATATCAAAAGGCACTAAGGTCATTTGTTGATTCGACACAATCGTCTTTCCAACAAGGAACGATTCCGGTGCAGCCATTTTATGATAACGGTTTCAATTTGTTAATTAGCCAACAACAAAGTAGCTTACGAGATAAGCTAATCCCCGCTAAAATTTGGCACGGCGCTTTTCGCGCAGAGAATGAGCAGCAACATTACGGTGTGCCCAATTTATGGCTAGTTGATGCAAACGGAAAAGTTGTTGCCGACCCTTTCCGAGGCAATGTTTATAGGTCCCATGGAGACGGCATCACTATTAACTACACATTGAAAAAGGTTATTGAGGTGATTGACGCAAAGCTGCAGAAATTGTAATTGAGCGCAGGTAAATAGGTTTTAAAACAGCGCCTCAGTCTCTATGTCATGCATACTTAAGGCTCTTCATTGATTCGCTGACGCTCGCGGCATCATTTTTTGAGTCTGTGATAGAGCAGTGAAATCAGTTTAAAATAGCGTTTATAATTCTATTTTTTTTGTGATGTTACTATCTTTGATTGGCTCCCAATGGGGTGTGTCAGTAAGACCAATCACAATAATGTAAAGCAACTGCCTGGAGCAATACTGGTGAATAGCCCTACGCCGAAAGATACTTTATTTTATGATGGGGAATGCCCTATTTGTAACGCTGAGATCACAAAGTTGGAGGCTCAAATCGATGACAATCTGGTCTGCGTTGATATCCACTCAGCAACCATTACTCCGGTTGATAAGCCGGCGCTATTCTCGCAGTTACACCTTTTGCGGGCTGATGGTGAGTTGCTAGTTGGTCTAGAGGCCAACGTAGCCGCATGGCAGCACACTAAGTGGGCCGGTGTGGCGAATATATTACTCTGGCCGGTTATTCGCTGGTTTGCCGAACTCGGCTACAAGGCTTGGTTGTTTTGGTATCAACGCCAGCGTGCCAAGCGACTTGCTGAGCAGGACAGCCAACGCAAATGAACTAAATGGCGCTGACGATTTTATAAAGGTGACTCAAACAACACGCTAGGGCACTGTTTCAGTTTCTACTTAGGCTGTCAATAAAGTAGCCGAGGTTGCTTATTAACTTAAATATTCGTTTAAATATCGAGAGATTTTTTTTCGATCCCAGCTGATTCATTTTTACGCACAACTTGATCCTCAAATTATATTTGTTATCATAGTATCGGTTGACCGTTCTATGAAACCTGTGTAATGACGAGATCAAGGTGATTGGGGGGTTGTAAGTATTTAGTAACTATATCAACGGCTTTATGTTGCCCAGTAACAATATGATTTTTTATTAATTGGTCGTGTGGAGCGCCCCCTTTGGCATCCGGTGCGTTGCAGTCTAAGATCGTTAATAGTACGTCTTTATGCGTTGATACGGCTCTTTGTAAGGAACTTATGTTGCTCACTTTTATAATTTGAATACCTTTTATTTTTAGCTTTTGACGTTCACTGGTATTTTCATCTTGCATGATTTTTGTGATCTCGCTTCGTGCTAAATCAACTAAAAAGAGCATTTGATCTATATCATCTTCAAGAATAAGGATGTTCGAACTATTTCTTAACGGGCAACAACTTGAGTGGCTATTGCCAATGTTTAGGCTTAACTTTATTATCTAGCCTTGCGATGAGGTCTAACTCAAATGATCTGAGAGGCCAGAGATGCTGATGTTGTTCAGCCGCAGTTGACGTAGGAGTCTGCACAACAATGGTTAAAATAATTACGATTTGCACGGCCTCGCTGGCAGCTCTAATCGCGGCAGGTTACTTTTTAGCCATAAGTGGCGGCAAGCCTATTGGTACTGACCTTTCTATCATTGGCCAGGGTAGGCCAGTTCTGGTTCTTGCTTATGAGAACTTCTCGCCTACTGGCGGTGACGCGCTTAATCGCTTACGCAAAGTTAGAAGTGATTATGACACACGACTTGATTTTGTAGTTGCCGATATGGGAACTCCAAAAGGGCAAGCGTTTGCCAATAGTTATCAGCTAGTCGATGGTCAAGCGGTTTTTCTCAAGCCGAATGGCGAGCCATTACGGCTTACGTTTATAGCCGCAGACGAACAGGAATTGCGCAGCCGTTTAGATTCTAAACTGGCCGCTTTGGAATGAGCTTATTTAGCTGTTTAATAGCGCCCAACTAAGTCAATGGATATGCAGAAAATCTCGATTTTAGTCGATGTTCAAAATGTTTATTACACCACTAGACAGGCATACGGTCGACACTTTGATTACTACAAGTTCTGGGCTACAGTAACTGAGGGCCGAGACGTTGTTAAGGCCGTTGCCTATGCCATAGATCGAGCTGATGAAAAGCAAAGGCAGTTTCAAAACATACTTAAGGCGATTGGCTTTTAGGTAACGCTAAAACCCTATATTCAGCGCTCAGGCGGATCAGCAAAAGGCGATTGGGACTTTGGCATTACCTTGGATGCAATGGAATATGCAGATCTTAGTGAAACGATTGTTTTAGTCTCAGGCGATGGTGATTTTGATTTGCTGGCTCAGAGAATCATTGGCACTAAGAATGCTGTCGTAGAGGTCTATGGGGTTGAGGCGTTGACCACCACTTCACTAATAGACTCTGCAATTAAGTTTGTACCAATAGAATCAAGTTTTTGGATGGACTAAGGGTGGCTACAGATAATATTTAGACAGCAATAATTACGTCTTACATCAGGGCTAGACTAGTTAAAATGCTAGGCCTTGCATCAGGCAAATTGTCGCGGGGCAGATCGGTTATCAACCGATGGCTGATTAACTGGGATCAGTTTGAAATGCGTATCAGTCGCATTCCTAACTGATCCCTTTTATACATTAAAGTGTTAACGTGCGTCGTCCGTCAATAATAAATTAATTACAGGAGACATTACAGGAGTTACTTCAGTTGCTTTATCGCCTTCAACAAAAATAACTCCTTTGCCTACTTCGTAGACTACGAATTTAGACCGTTCTGAGATGTTGTTTAAACCACTACCTGCTCGAATAGTACCTGAAACAAAAAAGCCGTAAACGTCGCCTGGATTAAAACTACGGTCAACGGGAAATACCGGCTGCCTAAAGTGGCCAAAACGAAAGGCGCTTAGCTTTTTGACGGTTTGCCCTACCCTCAAGTATTCCCAAGTTCCAGCCATCCACACACCATCTTGTTTTACGACACCCCATGCGTTCGCATTGACGGGAACATTAAAAATCTTAATTGTAGGCCAGCGGCCTGTTGCTTTAGAGTTTTCGTTAGGTTGATGGTCAAGGATGACTGATTCACCGCTAATCGTTAGATTCAAGTCAGCACCAACGGTCCAATCTCTAACTTGAGGAGATTCGATAAAGACCACGTCACTTAAATCATCGGGAAAACCCGCATTCGCGGTAAATGTGGGAACTAAAATCGTCAAAAATTTCAGCGTTTTAAATATTTTTTTCATAGATAGTATGTCAGGTTTTAGATGAATTTTCTTCGAGTTCAATAATTAAATAGAGCGATTAAAGCTAGTAGCTTGATAAATCTTAATCACTTTATCACTGCTGTCCCGTTAACTTAAAAGAAAAGGCCTGGTTGCCCATGAAATTTGATAAAATAGCTTTACCACAAGTCATTGAACCAAATAGAGAAACCAGGTCATGGCACATTGTAATACAGTATTGAATCAAATCCTAAAAATTGTTCCGAGACATGAATTCGAAGCACTCGCAAAACAGCATCATTCGGGGCGTGCGTTCCGCACGGCATCACCTTGGTCGCAGTTTGTGAGCCTCTCGATGGCACAGTTGACGGGCCGTAATAGTCTTCGAGATGTGGTGGAGAATGTGAGTGCTCAAGCACATCGGCTGTATCATTTGGGCAGTGCGCGCTTAACCCGGTCAAATCTATCTCGGATAAATGAGAACAAACCTTACGAATTGTATGAGGCGCTTTTTGGTACCCTGCTCAAACGTTGCCAAAGCAAGACATCGGGACATAACTTTCGCTTCGGCAATTCTCTTTATTCGCTGGATGCGTCCACTATTGACTTATGTTTGTCGGTTTTTCCGTGGGCCAATTTTCGCAC
>JAWUZB010000060.1:0-8711 GCA_034110505.1 Gammaproteobacteria bacterium | reverse complement strand
TCACCGCAAAAATTTTCGAGGCGGTATTGATAATATCGCCTTCTTCGATTGGCGCACCCTTGGCCAGCACACGACTGCTGTTGTTAGCTCCGGTAGCTGTTACCACCCCTTTAGCCAGAATGACGGTACCGTTCGATGCGTAACTGCTTGTTGATAAAAGCGCACTGATCACAACCACGCTGAGCGCTAAATAATCTAATTTCATAATATTTCTCAGCTCTCTTAAAATCGGTAAGTCAGATTGAAATGTAGTTGTCCATCACCATCTTCAGGTGAGCTCTCAATTGCTTCTTCACTGTCAACCCCGTCGATTAAATAACCGTAGCTGGCTGATGCCGATATCTTGTTAGTCGGATTCCAATTTAGCAACATGCCAATAGACATGACGTCTTCTGAACCAAACTCACCGTCAATAGGGCCATTGTTTGATACATGCCCTATATCGACAAAGGCAACCGGCCTGAGAGTACTCGATATGGGTGGAGCCCAAGCCTGAATAGAGACTTGATAACCTTCGTCGCCACGTAACTCGCGTTCTTCGAGACCGCGAACACTGCCGACACCGCCGACCGCAAATTGCTCACCGGTAATCAGCCGATCATCACTTATCACGATCGCCAATGACGCCGTATACAACCACTCTTTTGCCTTGTATTGGTAGTTGGCGGCTAATTCGAACTTAGTCCAATCGTCAGTCGCACCAGCGCGCGAAACACCGTAAGAGCGAGCATTATTAAAAGAGCCACCACTCATATTACTGGTGGCTGAAACGCTTCCAGACAATTCGACGCCCTCGCCATTACTCCAGCTTGCTTGATACGTAGCTTCTAACGGCCGCCTACGCACATCCTCTAAAACCTGTCGGCCTTGGAATTGAACATCGTTATCAAATAACTTATCTTGTACTTGCAGTAACACACCATGATTATACAAACCAATGCTTGATAGGACATGTGAGTATCCAATACCATAAACCTCACCTCGGCCAGCCACATCGAATACATCGGCTACGACGCCAGTATCAATATCTGAATTCACGGCAACAAAATTTAAGGCGCCGCCTAATGTATAAAGCGGTATGCGGTAACTTGCGGCAATTTGCTTTACATCATTAATGCCCTCGGGCGAGGTAATAAATGTCAGCGAACCATTGTGATCAAGAGCAAAAATATTGCGGTGCTCGATGCTTGCGCCAACACGGTAGTCTCCAGATGATTCAGTGCCAGTATTATTCAGCCAGCTCGTTAGCACTAGCGGTTTCTGATCTCTAACCATGATATTGGCGTCAATCTCGTTTACCCCTGATCCAGGGGCTAATGTCACGCGCACACGTTTACCGGAGTTTTGATTGGCCACACGAAGCGCTCGGGCAATGCCCTTAGTGCTTGGTGATTCGCCCTGTTTTAATAGCGGCAAACTAGATTGAATATTACGTTTGCTATAAAAGTTATTGCCCTTAACATTGATACTGCCAATCCTGTATCTCGTTATTAACAGATCAACAACACCATCGGTGAGTTCTTGTGGCGGGAATGAGACTCGGTAAAAGCTTAAACCTTCGGCCGACATCTGCTCTTCGAGCGCGCCAGCGGCGTTCTCGATGTCATCAATCCCTCGTTTGGAACCAATATAAGGAGCTAAAATAGCCTTGATCTTAGCCGCACCTATTGGGTTTTCGCCGATGATTTGATAACCGCTAACGTCGAACTCTACCCTTTCAGACAAGCTTTGAGTCAAGCGTTCAACCGCCGTGTCTGATTGCGACGAGGCGGTATTGGCCACGAACAAGCTTGCCGAGAGCAAAAGAGTGGCGAATTTAATAGCCTCGCTTGCTCGCCACTGCGTCTCAGTTCTTCGACTTCCGACGCGGTAATGTTCAGACATTCCCCTACTAAATGAAATTCTCATTCCCATACTATTTTACCCAAGTACTTTCATACTTTTTTAGCTCAGCCTGAACTCGAAAAATTGGCCTATCGGCGGCCAACAACCCCAATAAAGGTTCTGTTTCACTAGGCCTATATTACCTATTTATTATTTTGCGCATGCAATAAGATTTATTATTGCTGCAGCCTATTCTATGTTAACTAACGTTAATTTATTACTGTCACACAGACGAAAACTTAAAAATTTATCGCACCAAAGGCGATCTGCATAACACCCCTATGAATTAGCGCCACTAAATAGCATATGCATGTACGGTGAAATCCTCAATAGTCTTAAAAGACTAAGCTGGGCAATAAACAGGGAGATAATGTAGCCTGCTATTGACTAGCGTTAGGCCTACCCCATCGCCATTAATCGCAATCTACAGCCGATCGTGAGGCAAATTCAACGAGCATAGAGTTTGCTTAATTATTGTCTAACTTAGAGAGTTGATTAGTTTGGCGGAATTTTTTTCTAGCCACAATAATGTCTCAATATGACCGGCAAAACGACGTAGATACGCCGGCGATAGATCACGCATCTGCGTCAATGATTTTATCGCCAACATTTGAGGATTTAGTGGGCCTGGGTTTTCAGGTCCTTGATTGATTGCGCGAGCGATGATTTGGTCAATATTAAAGTGCTTCATCGACTGACGAAATCGTTTCATTGATTGCATCACCAATTGCTCGCCACTGCCGTCGACATGCTTAGGACGAGGGCCGCCGATTACTTGGCGTGCGCTCAGCTCTTGCTGGTAAAGCAAATTATCGAATGACATTGACTGCTTGTCAGCCTCATCTCCTTCAAGGTTCTGGTTAATACTATTGGTTAACTCTCGAAGCAGTGCGACATTTGCATCGGCGGCTTTTTGCTTCATCAAGCTCTTAGCTAATTGTTCAACTTGCCTAAACCGGCACTGATTGAAGAGCAACTTTGCCGCTTCCGCGTGCTCAGGAAAGTTTGCTACAATTTGCTCCAGCGTCTTAGCAACCTGATTACGGCGATTAGCTAAATCGGCCATATAAAGCGCTACACTAGCGTGAATTTTAAGCAGTAGCTCTGCCTTTACCTCTTGATGAGAGCTACTTACCCTCTGATAAAGGTTTTGAATATAATCGAAACGCAGCGGATCAGCATTATTCACACCCTCTGCATTTAACTCGTCCAACGCTTTGTTCAGCAGTGACAGTTTTGCATCTAAAGCCTCAGGTTTAGAACCGCTCATGGGACTAACTTCGTCTGATCTAATTGCGTGTTTTTCGGCACCGGCGCCATTTCAACTCGTCTATTTTTAGAGCGACCAACTTCGTCGTTATTACTGGCAACGGGGCTCTGCGCACCAAAAGCGGCCGCAAAAACCATATTCGCAGGCATGCCTTCTTCTACTAACACTCGCGTAACCGTCAGCGCCCTTTGCGCCGAGAGTTCCCAGTTATCAGTGAAATTGCGATTCTCGACACGAACGGGTCGATCGTCGGTGAAACCACTTATCATCAGCATTTGATCACGCTCACCTAAAAACACGTTTAACGGCGCCACCAGACTGCGTAACAAAACTCGGCCTTCGCTCTGCAGTTGATCTGAATTGACGGCAAATAGCACACTACCGCTAATCGCGATTCGGCCATTTTCTAGCGTCACACGACCATTTTGTAGAGGGTCAGCCAAGGCTTGTTCGAGCGCCATACGTCGCTGCTGTTCGATCTGCCGCTTAGCGGTTTCAACTTTCAGGGACTGAGCTAGCTCGAGTTGAAAACCGAGCGCCCAGATCAGCAATAAAACAAACACTCCGACTAAACCGGACATTAAATCACCGAAAATTGCCCAAATAGGTGGCGCGTGTGATTCGCTTTCATCTAGCTCGTTCACGAACGTACCGCCTGAGGTAACGATGCTTGGCCCCGCTCACTGGCATTCATGGCATCGATAATTTTTTTGTGTGAGAGCAAATTATGATCGATAATTTCGCGCGCTTGAGCGACGTAATAGGCGAGTTGCTCATCACTACGGTTACCTGACTGCTCTAGTGAGGCTTGCACACCGCTAAGATTTTCAATCAGCAGCTTATTAGACTCGCTGAAGCGCATCACTGCGCCGTTAAAGGCATCGCTTAGGCTGGCCATCTCAGAACTACTGCTTGAGAACTGATTAACCATGCTTGCCATTTTTTCTGACTCGCCCTCTAACCTTTCAGCAAAACGCTGTTCTACCTTACTCAAAGTGCCTGTCGAGCGCTCGACTAACACGTCAATCGCCTCACGTTGGCTAACCGTACTTTGTTCTAAGGTATTGGCCAACGAGTTCAATTGCTGCATTAAACTAGATCGCTCAATTAATAAATCATTGTCACGCTGCAAGTTCTTGCTCATCTCTCCCCGCAGCTTCTCAATCACATCGGCCGCTGCTTTTGGGGTTTGAGATGCGGTTTCAATTAAGCGGGTCATTGGCTCTTCAAGCGCGCTACCAAGCGTTGCCAGATGCGTCGTTACCACCGTCTGTAATTGAGCGAGTCGTTCGACTGCGGCATTACCTCGGTCACTTTCTTGTTCTCGTAAGCTGCTTAGCTCATGGATAATGGTCTTACTAAATTGTTCGGCTTGCTCACGTTGCTGGTCTAGCCATTTTTGACTGGTGACGGTGAAGCTTTGCAATAACGCCTCACTATTAGCGTTTAAAGTGGTATTTGCACTTAGAATTGAGCTATTCACTTCGGCTAGTAAATCGCTAGTTGTCGTTACCTGTTGAGCAAGACCCGCATCTAAAGCCTTACTCATTAGCGTATTACTTTGTTGCGATGATTTATTGATCGCGGCAAGTTGTTGATGACTGACATCGATCAACTGCTTTTGAGTTTCCAGTGCGCTGGCACTGAGCTGAGATAATGTTTTTTCAGCCATCGGCTGAACGCTAGCGCTAATAAGGCTAGCACTTTCAACCAAGGTGTTTTTCAATGACTGATCTACCGATTGGTTCAGCTCGTGATACAGACTCGTTATAGTGCCTTGAAAGCGCTCTTGATTATCGAGTACCTGCACCGTCATATTTTTATTCGCCGTCTCTAGACTATGCGCCAACTTACTTAATTGGTCGGCTACCGCAGGCATGGCAGCGGCCTGATCTTGAATTGCTTGAAAGGCCAAATGTTGTTGATATTTAGCTGAGAAAATTCTCAGCGTGGTGCCAACGTGAGTATCCAGTAGGTGGCTTGCCTGTAAGCGTTCACGTCGACTAATAGTTGATAACATGCCCAACATTGCCGAAGCCGCCACGCCAGCTACCGAAGTTCCAAAGGCCAGACCCAATCCTTCAATAGGCGCTGCAAGGCCGGCTCGAATAGCGTCAAGCTCACTACTGCCCTCTAACGCCACAACCGCACCTTTAAGCGTGTCGACCATGCCAACAAAGGTGCCAAGCAACCCAAGCATTACCAATAACCCGACCAAATATGGAGTTACCACTGGCGCGGGAAGTCCGTTGCGCTCTCCTTCGACGCGCAGACGCACCGCATTTTGCAGGCTCGGGTCTAAACTGCCTAACCATTTATAAAGATCGTCAAGCGGCTGTGTCAATGCATTGAGAGCTAGATTAAGTGTTGCTGTTGCGCGACGAAATTGCAGCAGCTCTAGTGTGCCAATGGCGTAAACTGCCGCTATTAATACGGTCACTCCTAGGCCAAGATTGTCAGCTCCTAGAAAGATACGACCGATCCAGAGAATCGCTAAGGTGCCTAGTATAAAGGCCCCGCTAAATAACATTTTTGTCATGCTGTTGTATTGCTCGTATATTCGTAAAGTGCTTCTAATAAGCCGAGTGTGGGCTGTAGACGCACATCCAGCTCGGCTAGTAATAATTCTTGCATATCTCGATAAAAAAGCTCGAGCCAGCCCCCAGGGCTAAGCCAGTGATGCATCTCGGTGTTGCTACTATCGCTTTCTTTTAGGCGATGCGCGGCTAACAACTGCTTAAATCTCTGCCGCAAAAGTTTTGGTGTGACATTTAACAACTTTGCTGTATGACTACTTAAACTCTCGCCAATTATTCGGTCTAATTCGGCCAGTTGATGTAACTCTACAGAGAAACCCGACACGGCTGCCCGAACACGCAGGCGTAAACTATGTGCTGAGCCGGCCATCTCAGCCTGATGCATGTTGTAGAAACGCTGATACGGCTCATAGGTTTCGAGCGCTTCTGCACGAGTACCAGTACTCACACTGGGCACTTGAATGCCAGTGCCTTGATGCTTGACGGCAAAGCTTTGCACAATAATACGCATCATTTGCTCGCGACTCGCTAACACATCCTCTTTAACAGCATCGGCAGTGGCGACAATCGATTTAGCCGGAATCTCTGGTAGCTGCGCCAATGAGCGAGAAAGTGAAATCGAATCGGAGACGCTGAGCATACGGCCTAAATGCTCGGCGAGATTATAGTCAGCCGAGCTGAAATTAATTTCAGACAAATTCGTCAGCAAGCGCACTAGACGAGAACGATCTAACAATGTCGACGAAGCGGTTTGAGTCATAACAAGATGGAGTTCAACGGCCGGCGGTTGTTTTAGGCCGAAAACAGTGAAGAAATTAAATTGGACAGGCGGGAATAAATCACGACTTGATGTCAAAACCTAGGTATCGCAGCCCAGAATCGACACGCAGTATACAAGATTTAGCGTCAATAGTTTAAGCCCAAGTAGAGAACAACTTGAGGACTAAGCATTGATAGGTTTCAAGCACGTTACTCTTTCGAGGCGAGCTAAAACTTAAGTAAACTCAACGAATATGATCAAATTTTAAGTTTATTAGAAATAATTGAATCCAATTTTGTATTTTGCGCATCTTAGTTTATGACGGCGGCCTATGAGAGGTCGCAAGAAAATTAATTATTTGGCTTGCCGTCAACCAGCGGTCGAACAAGGGAGAACCTAATCATGCGTATTAATATTTTATCATTAGCTTTTATCGTAGCCGCTCTTTTAATGTCTGTGGCTGGCACCGCCACCGCAAAGCAGAGCAAGGATCAAAATGCGTATTACCTTTACGGTGATCCCCGACCTGGCACAAAATTCAAACAAAAATTATATAAAAGTGATGTGCCTTTTGATACACGCTACAGCGATATGTCCCCAACCCTTAAAGCTCGCGTAAAAGCCCCCTACGGCGGCTTGAAAGACTCTGAGCACCCACCGTTTCCTAGCGAAGGAACACAAGCTATTTACAACCCATTATTTGACGCAAATCGAGAGCTATTAGCGGAAGGCGATGTTCTCGCCATTGCCATGATCAGTGTCACAGGCGAGGTTAAGCAAGTAAGCATTTACAAGTCGCCCAAAGAGAGTATTGCGACAATGATCAACTACATCATTAGCAATACTAAGTTCGATCCTGCAATCTGCGATGGCAGCCCTTGTGAAATGGAATACCTATTTGAAACTCGATTGGAAACCAAGCCGAGCATTGCTAGGTAAGTGAATGTAAAGTGAATGTATTAAGTGCTGACTAGGTTGAAGAAACTTAGTCAGCATCGCTTATCGATTCCACTTAGGCTGTCGATATTGCACTGTCTATGTCTTAATCACGGGCTATACTGAATACCTGAAGCGGATTCCCCAAAGATCGGATTTATACCCAAATGACATCACTAATGCTAAGGTAGTTTAATAGACTCGGTGTCGTGACGGTATTAAACTTCAAAAAATCAGGTGAAATGATAGTAGCTTTTCGGCTGCGATATGGTTGCATGCCTCTCGTCATGCTGACTTTTTTAGCCTTACTCAATTACACCGCAGCCGCTCAGCAAGCGCCACAAAAAGCCGCTTGATCGGTAACCACAAATAAGCATAACGCCGAACTCGAAAAAGCGGATATCTCTGCGCTTAAAAACATCGAAACAACCGTATCAGCTAGCGATACAGTGCTTGATATAGAAACTAAAACGGCTATTAAGATAGCGCCAATTTTTTTGTTAAAGCCAAACTTGGCGGCCATTCTGTCGCTACGCCAAAGCTTAGATTTACAGTTTAAACAACTACAACAACTTACCGAAACCGAGGACTCATTTGACCCACGGTTCGGCGAGCTATACTCGGCTTATGCCCGTACGCTGATGAAGATGGGGCGATTGCCCGAGGCCAGAAAAATATTTGTTAACGCCCTGCACAACGTCAAAGTGAACAATGGCGTAAATAGTATGCAGCAACGCCCAGTGCTGCGAGAGCTGTTTAAAATGGAGATTTTTACCGAAAACGTAAACGATGCTGAAAAGCATTTAAAAAGACTACTATGGATTGAAAAAGAAAATTCTGACGACAGCTACTCGTTCGATATGATCATGACGCTTGGAAACTATTACCTAAGCCAATATTTGGTCAGCAAAAAACCAACCGAGACAAGTTGGATCGGCTTGAACGAGTCAATCCACTATTTTGGCTATGCGCTTCGCCGCTATCGCACCCCATTATTAAAAGTTTTAATGCGCCGCTCAAGCTACCAGCGTCAATATATTATTATGTTTTAAAATCGGTTCACAGCTAAACCGAAGATATAATGGGCTTAGAAGAGAGTTTTTGTGAACTGGTGTATTTTGGCTATTTAACCATAAATCGGTACACTCAAAAAAATCTAGTCCGATGATCATTTGCTATTTATAGAGACCTCAGCATAACTCAGGGACGAAATAAAAATAGCTTGGAATGTATCCAATTGAGGCGGAAAACGCGGCTAATAGCTAGCTATTGGCAAGTTTTTCAACAAAAAGTGGAGGCATTACAGGCATTTTTATTCGTTCGT
>JAWUZB010000059.1:0-8373 GCA_034110505.1 Gammaproteobacteria bacterium | reverse complement strand
GGGTGTGGTCGTCGGCAGCTTTAGACGCTTCCAATCATTCTAGGGAAAGGAGCGAGCAGCATGCAAAAAATAGATTATTTGGAAGTGCAATCGAAACTCGCAAAGACTATGCGACAGGTTTGCAAAGAAGAGTCTGCGGTTACTATAAATGGCGCAGGCAAAGACCAGGTTGTGATGATGCCGCTGGATACCTTTGAGCAACTTATAGAATTACAACTCACTGAGTTACAGCTTGGAAGATTTCAGCTCAGCATGTCGACTGAGCTTGACAAGGAATTTTGCGCTAACAAAGTCTTGCGCTAGTCCAGCGATCTCAACTATTGTGGGGCTACTGCAACCCTATCGTCAAATCTCATGAAACTCTCAATCTTAGTGACGGTCTTAGGCTTATTCGTCAGTGGCTGTATTAACCCACGGCTAAACTGGTCAAATGACGCAAGCACACCCGCACGTATTTCTGAGTTAGCGATCACCTCAAATGGCAACCGTATGCCAGGCCTAATTTATCAGGCTGCCGGCCAAGGCCCTCATCCAACGGCAATCATGCTGCATGGTTACCCTGGCAATGAAAAAAATCTCGATGTCGCGCAAGCACTTCGTAAGGCCGGTTGGAATGCACTCTTCTTTCATTATCGTGGCGCATGGGGGGCTGAGGGTGAATTTTCATTTGTTGGCGCCGAGCAAGATGTTCAAAGCGTTATCAATTACGCGCAGAGCGCTGATAATTCAGCGCGCTTAGGAATAGATCCTAGCCGTATATCCTTAGTTGGCCATAGTATGGGCGGCCATATGGCTATAGCCGGCATTCTGGACAACCAAAGCATTGATTGTGCCGTCGCGCATGACGGTGCGAATATGGGTGCCGGAGGTAAAGGGCTATTTAGCGACCAAGCAAGCATAAAACTGTGGCGTGACTATAGCGATACGCTGTTTATGCTGAATGGCTGGTCAGGCGAAAAAGCGGTTGCCGAAATTTCGCGATACGGTAAGCAATTGGATTTGGACAGCCGTACGGAAACAATTAATGGACGCGCAATTCATTTGATCGCCGCCGACACCGATGTAATTCCAATAGACGTGCACATCAAGCCTCTATATAAGGCGCTGAGTAAGCATTCAGACAAAATTTCATATCAGCTCATCGATGACGACCATAGCTTCTCTAATTCACGCGAGGAACTGATCAACTCCACACTCAACTTCCTAAACCACAACTGTCGTTAGCGTTATGGCGATCGAACTCTGGCTAGCATTTGTTGTTGCATCAACAATAATGCTGCTGATACCGGGCCCGACAATCTTAACGGTAATCGCCTACGCGTCATCGCATGGCCGAAAAGCAACACTGCCATTGGTCGTCGCCGTATCGTTGGGTGATATGACCGTGATTACATTATCTGTGTTCGGTTTAGGCCGCTTACTGGCGATATCATCAAGCGCCTTTACGGCAGTAAAATCATAGGTGGCTTATACCTTCTAAATCTAGGCATAAGGATGATATGGTCGGCCAATAGGCCGATAAGCCCCGCCACTAAAGTTTCGGTCAATCAACCTACAAAACTATTCTTTAATACCTTTCTAGTCACGGCCCTAAACCCCAAAGGGATTATTTTTTTCGGTGCTTTCTTGCCACAGTTTATTCAATCAGAGAGCCCTATTGCTCCTCAGTTAACCATCCTGGCAATTACGTTTGTCTGTCTAGCCGCATTTAACACCCTTGGCTACGCCTTATTGGCGACCAAAGCGACTCAACGACTTAACTCTATTTCAGCAAAGCGACGGTTTGATAACAGCAGTGGTATTGCCATGTCGGCGGCCGGCATATGGGCTCTTACCGCAGATCGAGGTGCTAACCATGCCTAGAGTTTGGCTTGCCAAGTTGCGAGACAATCAACAGACCCCATTTCAAACTCTCTACAAAGCCAAGGACGAGATTCATAGATTGAACAACTCATGGTGTCTCGATTTAGCGCTGAACACCAGCCATCATCTAAACGCAGCATGGTTTGTGTACCATCGTCATCGGTATCAATGTGCTCTTCAGGCACACCCGTATCAGTAATAAGAAAGACTTCAAATCGACAACAACGAGCGGCGCAATTATCACAGCTTTTGCTAACCTTAGTCACCCGCTACTTTGTCCTAAAGCTAGGATTTTTCATCATTCGCTTTCTCGTCTCTAGATCGTCGGGCACCCTGCCCGTAAAGGCTCTTACTTTTGATCTTCGGGCGACGCGGTGGTAAGCGGTCTTCTCTAGCAATCACCTTACCTGAGGTAGCGCGTTCAGGTTCACGCGCATCACGATGGCTAAACTCTTCAGGCAAGACGAAACGCCATTGACCTTCTTCTAACTTACCTAAACGTAACTCACCAACCCGTACTCGCTTCAAACCACTGACGTGAAGGCCAACAGCCTCACACATGCGTCGAATTTGTCGTTTCTTACCCTCGCGCAAGATAATTTGCAATTGCTCAGAGTTGAGTTGCTTAACCTTAGCATGCTTTAACGGTTTGCCGTCTAGCTCTAGGCCAAAGGTAAGTTGATCGATTTGCTCTTCGCTGACATCGACATCGACGCGCACCAAATACTCCTTCTCGAGCTCAGTATTGGCACCAATCAATTGCTTAGCTATTCGACCATCCTGAGTTAGCACTAATAAGCCTTGGGAATCAATATCAAGTCTACCTGCCGGAGCAAGGCCTCGAAAATGAGAGGGTTTTAAGTGTTGACGGGTTTGATCGGTTTCCGAGTGAGACTCTTGAGTAATCAAGCGTACCGCCGGAATATAGTCGTCTTCGGCTTGACCCGAGACATAGCCAATGGGCTTGTTAATCATAATCGTAACGCGCTCATTCTGCATAGCCTGAGCGCGCTGTGTTAGTTCAATGCTAACGTCTTCCGGGAACTTAACCCCAAGGGTATTGACTAGCTCGCCATTAACTCTCACCAAGCCTTGCTCAATAAGTTTATCGGCTTCACGGCGCGAGCATAAGCCACGCTGAGACATTAATTTAGAAAGACGAACAGGCTCAGTCATTAGTTTTTCGCGAGTTCAGCCGCAAGGCCGATATAGTTTTCAGGGGTCAGTTTCTTTAACTCAATTTTTACCGATTCGGGTACTTCCAGAGTTTCAATAAAAACCTGTAACGCCGCTTGATCGATGCCATCTTTACCACGAGTCAGTTGTTTTAACTTCTCATAGGGTTCGGCAATATCATAACGGCGCATCACCGTTTGAATCGCTTCACCTAAAACCGCCCAATTATCATCCAAATCAGCCGCTAACGCCGCTGCGTTAACCTCTAATTTACTAATGCCCTTTAGTGTCGCTGCGCAAGCAAGCATGGTGTAACCAAAGCCTACGCCGATATTGCGTAGCACGGTTGAATCGGTAAGGTCTCGCTGCCAGCGGCTGATCGGTAGCTTACTTGCTAAATGATCAAACATAGCATTTGCCAAGCCTAGATTGCCTTCTGAATTTTCAAAATCAATCGGGTTAACCTTATGCGGCATGGTTGATGAGCCAACTTCGCCTGCGATCACTTTTTGCTTGAAATAGCCGATTGAAATGTAGCTCCATATATCGCGATCAAAATCCAGCAAGATGGTATTAAAACGAGCCACTGCGTGAAATAGCTCAGCCATATAATCATGCGGCTCAATCTGTGTTGTTAGCGGATTCCAAGTCAAGCCTAAGGACTCAACAAAATTCTTTGAAAAGACTTGCCAATCGACTTCTGGATAGGCCACCACGTGAGCGTTGTAGTTGCCAGTTGCGCCATTAGTCTTGCCGAGAATAGAGACTGCTTTTATCTGCTCAAGCTGGCGCTCTAAACGAGCAACGACGTTACGCATCTCTTTACCGAGCGTGGTTGGTGACGCTGGTTGACCGTGAGTTCGAGCCAACATTGCAAGACTAGCGTTATCATTGGCTAGTTGGTTAATCGCTGAAATCACCTTTTGAAAGGTTGGCAATACTACTTGTTCGCGTGCATCTTGTAGCATTAACGCATACGACAGATTGTTAATGTCTTCTGAGGTGCAGGCGAAGTGAAAGAATTCACTGACCGCTTTCACTTCATCAATTGAGTCAGAACGGTCTTTAAGAAAGTATTCGACCGCCTTCACATCGTGGTTAGTAGTCGCTTCAATATTCTTCACAGCTTCGGCATCGGCCACCGAGAAATTGTCGATAATCGCGTCTAATTGAGTATTAGCATCCGTCGAAAACGCTGGAACTTCGGCTATATTGCCCTCGCCAGCTAAGGCTTGTAGCCATCTAACCTCGACTAGGCAACGATATTTGATTAAACCAAACTCGCTAAATATCGGCCTCAAGGCCTTAACCTTGCTGCCATAGCGGCCGTCTAAGGGTGTTAATGCGGTGGTCGCTGAAAGTTCTAAATCAAGCATATTAGGTAAACACAAAAAAGTTAAAGTGTGACTATTTCGAAGCCGAGATGTTACCATACATGGGTTTTAATTAGGCTTGAAATTCGATGTCAGTGAACTGGTCCCAATACTCCCTTGAACAGCTACGAGCTCATGCTACGCAAACCTTTCGTGAAGGTGGTGGCTCTCGCCCAGATGTTTTATTAATCGAGATTGATGGCCACAAAGCGGTGTTAAAAGACCAAAGCGCCGCCGACAAAGTGTTTGCGCTACTGATTGGCCCAATTTTGAACTGGCGCGAATGCAAAGCACTCACCAAGCTTAGTAATGTTAGCTGCGTGCCGAAGCTTCTAAGTAAGCCGACTTCTCGTTCATTTCTAATGACTTATCATCGGTCTGAACAGCTTACGCGGCTAATAAACTTTGAGCCTGAATGGCCCGAGTTTTTTGACAAATTAAAAGCGGCTATCGATCAGATACACCAAGCCGGTGTTGCCCATAACGATTTACGCAACCCAACCAACACCTTGGTTACCCCCAATGGAGATCCTATTCTTGTCGATTTAGTTGCCTGTTTTTGCAGAGGCAGGGCATGGAACTTACCAAATCAATGGATGTTTTCTAAATTTACTCAAGTTGACTTGTCAGCGATTACTAAGATGAAAAGCAAAGTGGCCAAAGAACTTATTAGCGACAATGATATTGTCGCTGAAGACATCGCTGGCAGGCCAGGCATGGCGGTTAAAGCGTTAGGTAAATTGATTCGGCGCACCTCTCGGCGACTATTCACTAAATAGGCTTGGGCCATTCATTAAATAAGCTTGGGCCATTCACTAAATAGGCTTGGGCCATTCACTAAATAGGCTTGGGCCAGTTAATAAGAAATTTGAGCCTATATTGACAATCGACCGCCGGTGCCTTTTTGTACTTACAACACCTTCCACAGGCTTAAATGTATAGCGAGTATTTCGCCATGGCTATTGTGGTTACCCGCAACATTTTGATAAAAGCTATTGATAGAACAGAACATAATGAGACCTCAGAATAACTCAGGGACGAAATAAAAATAGCTTGGAATGTCTCCAATTGAAGCGGAAAACTCGGCTAATAGCTAGCTATTGGCGAGTTTTTCAACAAAAAGTGGTGGCATTACAGGCATTTTTATTCGTTCGTCGAGTTATGCTGAGGTCTCACAATATTAGCCGGCTTATTATCAATCAGCTAATCGATGCTCTGACGGCAGGACAAATGAAATTATTTTGTATTTTTTCTAATGAAAATCGACAAAACTAATTAGACCCATAATCAGGAGATAGAAATGACAGCCCCTTTTCAAATAGTAGACCCTAATGGTTTACTCGAATATTCGGTGGTTTATACCGATCGATCTTTAAATCACATGTCCAAGTCTTTCCAGTCTGTGATGAACGACATTTCTTGTACCTTGAAAGAAGTTTACCACGCTGATGCAGTCGCAATTGTACCGGGCAGCGGCACCTTTGGCATGGAAGCCGTTGCCAGACAGTTCGCCAACAATAATCACTGCCTTGTTATTCGTAATGGTTGGTTTAGTTACCGTTGGACGCAAATCTTCGAAATGGGTGATTTACCATCGAGCTGCACGGTCATGAAAGCCCGTCAAACTCACCAAGCGAGCCAAGCACCTTTTGCGCCGGCCGCTATCGACGAAGTTGTTGCTACAATCAAGGCTGAGAAGCCTGCGGTGGTATTCGCACCTCATGTTGAAACCTCAGCTGGTATTATTTTACCGACCGACTATCTAAAGCAAGTTGCTGACGCAGTTCATTCAGTCGGCGGACTGTTTGTTCTTGATTGCATCGCCTCTGGTGCAGTTTGGGTAGACATGAAAGAAACGGGGGTAGATGTGCTCATCAGTGCGCCGCAAAAAGGTTGGAGTGGTTCACCCTGTTGTGGCTTAGTAATGATGAGCGACGAGGCGGTTAAACGAATGCAATCTACGCAGAGTAATAGCTTTGCCTGTGATCTAAAAAAATGGTCTGACATCATGAACGCCTATGAAAACGGTGGCCATGCATATCATGCAACAATGCCAACCGATTCGCTGGTACGCTTTAATCAAGTAATGCAAGAAACTAAACAATACGGCTTTGCTAAAGTTCATGCAGCGCAAGTTGAACTGGGTCAGAAAATTCGTGCAGTCCTGAACAGCAAGAGCATTCAAAGCGTCGCGGCAGAAGGTTTTGAGGCCCCTGGCGTAGTCGTCAGTTACACCACAGACCCAAGCTTTCAAAATGGCAGTAAATTATCGGCCGAGGGAATGCAGATAGCCGCTGGAGTACCGTTGCAGTGCGATGAGCCTGCTGATTTTCAGACTTTTCGATTAGGCCTTTTCGGTTTAGACAAACTCTATGATGTCGATGCCGCTGTGGCTAAGTTCAAAGACACGCTAGAGAAGGTACTCTAACGATTAAGATTAAAGTACCCGTTCGCTCCGGCAAACAGGGTGCTTTACTGAAAAATAAACACACTTTTTTATCTCAAAAAATGCTGGATCATACGTCGTCACTGTTCGCACTAGTCTCAATAACACTTACGCATTGAGACCAGCAACATAACCGGATGACCATGCCCACTGAAAATTAAAGCCCCCAAGATGGCCGGTTACGTCTAATGCCTCACCGACAAAAAACAACTTGTCCTGACCGATAACTTGCATTGTTTTTGAAGAAACACAGTTAACATCTACGCCACCTCGGGTTACTTCTGCGGTTCGATAACCCTCCGTACCCGATGGGCGAATCGACCAGTTATTAAACAACTCACCTAATCGCTGCAACTCTTCATTTTTCATTTCATGTAAGGTTGAGGCCGAATGCTCTGGCCACCATCGTGCTTGAAGTTCCGCGATCAATGACTTAGGTAAGAAATTAGTTAATATTGCCGACAGCATACTTTTAGGGTTGGTTTTCTTGCGTTGGACAAACAGTTGCGCGGCATTTTCATTCGGCAATAAATCGATATTAATTGGTTCGCCTGCGTTCCAATAATTTGATAACTGCAAAATCGCCGGTCCGCTCAAGCCTCGATGAGTAAACAACATACTTTCAGCAAATCCTTTGCTTGCAACCGACACCACTACGGGCAGAGACACTCCGGAAATAGCGGTCGATAAATCTTGCCATTTACCGCTCAATGTCATGGGCACCAGAGATGCTTCTGTGGCATGCAGGCTTAAACCGAACTGTTCGGCTAATTTGTAGCCTAAACCGGTCGCTCCGCCCAAGCTTGGTATTGATAAACCACCCGTGGCGATAATCAAACTCTGAGCCGAAAAAATACCCTGATTAGTCTCTATTCGATAACCGTTGTCACTGACAACGTTGCTGGTATCACAGTTTAGCCTAAGATCGACATTAACCGCCTGACACTCGTCAACTAATAGCTTCAGAATATCCTTAGAGGATTTATCGCAAAATAATTGCCCATGATCTTTTTCATGATAGGCAACATCGTGCTTAGCCACCAAAGCAATGAAATCCCACTGCGAGTATTGTGCCAAAGCCGATTTAACAAAGTGTGGATTGTCGCAAATGAAGTTACTTGGCGTGACCTCTAAATTAGTAAAGTTGCAGCGCCCGCCACCCGACATTAGAATTTTTTTACCCAGCTTATTTGACACCTCAAGCACAACAACACGCTTACCTCGCTGCCCCGCGGTGAAAGCCGCTATGAGACCGGCAGCACCACCGCCCAGCACAACAACATCGAACTCTTCGATTGAATCAATTTTACTCGTCATAGGGTTTATCTGTCGTTCAACAATAGGGAGTGTTTAGAGATTAAATTTCTCTTGCTCAGAGACCTCAGCATAACTCAGGGACGAAATAAAAATAGCTTGGAATGTATCCAATTGAGGCGGAAAACGCGGCTAATAGCTAGCTATTGGCAAGTTTTTCAACAAAAAGTGGAGGCATTACAGGCATTTTTATTCGTTCGT
>JAWUZB010000058.1:0-7189 GCA_034110505.1 Gammaproteobacteria bacterium | reverse complement strand
CACGAAGTCATTGCCAAGGCCATGCATTTTAGTAAAGTTTAATTCCATAGCCGTATTTAAGCACAGTTTAGGTATAATCTCTCGCATGCAATTCGATTGGAACAATATAGATACAGTGCTGCTTGATATGGATGGCACGCTGCTAGATCTGCATTTTGATAGCCATTTCTGGCTAGAGTACATGCCACGCATTTGGGCCACACGTAACGGTTTGATGCTCGAAGAGGCGCGGATTAAGTTAATCAGCATGCTCGACCAACATGCGGGCACACTTAATTGGTATTGCGTGGACTTTTGGAGCGACGCTTTAGATCTGGACATCATGGCGCTCAAAGGCCAAATTGCACATAAAATAGGCTATCGCCCTACCGCTGAAGCATTCTTACGGCGCTGCAGGCAAGAGTCAAGCGATGTACGTATGGTCACGAATGCACACCGAAAAGTCCTCGAGTTGAAAATAATAAAGACCAATATCGACCAATACTTTGACCAATTACTCTGCTCACACGAGCTTCAGCACCCCAAAGAAGACGCCGAATTTTGGCATCGATTACATCATCAAAAGGCCTTCGACCCACAACGAACTCTGTTCATTGACGATAGCGAAGCGGTGCTTGAATCGGCCGCTCGGCACGGTATTAAGTATATTTACAGCATCGCACAACCAGACTCTTCGATGCATCGAAAAACACCAAGCAGGTTTCCAATGTTAGATACTTTAGCTTAAAACAGCCGCTTACAGGTTGGGCATAGGGCTATCGAATCGTCGCAACAAGTAGATCATTTCTTTATCATCGTCCTGCTTTCGGTGTGATTCGCGAAAACCTAATTTGGCAATCAGTTTCAGAGACGGTGTATTTTCAGTTTGAATAACCGCGAAAAGATGGTTCAGTTTCAGTTTCTTAACGATGGCTGGCACAAATTCATTCAATGCCTCATGCATATAGCCGTTTGCCCAGTGTTGTTTTGCCAGCACATAACCCAGTTCAAAGCTTTCAAGGTCAGAAGGGTGCACGAAAACAATGCAGGTTCCCAACAAGGTGTCGTCGTCTTTACGAATGATAACGAACTGTTCAGCGGTGTCTTTGCGTCGTCTTTTTACGCGAGCATACCAATCCTCGGCATCCGTAAAACTAAGCCATGTTTGATACGGTACGAAGCGGTTTACTATCGGTTCTTTATGAATTAGGTAAATCGAATCTAGGTCCGTCTTTAACACTGGCCTAATCGCCAAGCGTTGAGTTTCAAGTCGAAAGCTACTGAGCTTAGAGATCACTATCGAACTGCCCATTCTTAATGAACGCCTTTACCTGACGAATCACTCGTCGGTCATGCATCATAAAAGTGTGGTCGACCGGCAAAACCAAATGGTCGGTCATACCTTGTACCTTAGAACGTGAGACCGAAACTTTACCATCAGACTGGTTCGGAATTATTTTCGAATAAACAAAATTATAGTTACGCGTTCCGGCGATTACACCGAGGCTAAAATCGACCTCGCCAAGCAAATTGGGGATGCTGTCTGCTGTGGTGCCCAACTGCTTTCCGGCAGGGCCGCCAACATTACCAAATAAGCGTTCTAAAAATGGACTTTTACTGAAAAAATCGGCTAGCTCACTGCCTTTATTCGGAGGCCCAAGCATTACCACGTTGCCAAGCTTATGCACGTGGTGCTCACTCAAATATTGACGTACCAAAATACCGCCCAGTGAATGAGTAACAAAATGCACCCTTGAACAACTATCCAAGCATTTCGCTAATGAACCACCGACGGCCATTTTAGCCAACTCTTCAATCGTGTGCTTTCTAGAAGGGTAACTAATATTTACTACTTCATAATCGCTGCGTAATTCCGATTCAAGCTTAGCTAATGAGTATTTTGTTCGGCCTAAACCGTGCAGCAGAATTACACACTCTTTTTTGTCACTCATCACCTTAACCGCTTTATAATTGGGTTAAATTAGCATAGGCCAATACTAGCCATTTGCTACCGACATCGCTGAAATTAACCTGAATACGAGCATACTCGCCGTGACCTTCTAAGTTGACTACTACACCATCGCCAAACTTAGGGTGACTGACGTTCATACCAACAGCAATCCCGCTTTCATGGGCGCTTTGATCATCAACCCAGGCCGAGTGTTTTCGGACTGGAGCAACATAGGCAGTCTTTGGTTTAACTCTCACGGCCTGCAGCATTTCATCCGGTATTTCACTTAAGAAGCGCGACGGACTGGTGTATTTTTCAGAGCCGTAAAGGCGTCGTGACTCGGCATGGGTCAGCCATAATTGCTTCATCGCACGGGTCATGCCGACATAGCATAAGCGACGCTCTTCTTCTAGACGACCAGCGCCTTCTTCAAGCGAACGCTGATGCGGAAACAAACCTTCTTCTAGACCGGTTAAGAATACCAATGGAAACTCTAAACCTTTAGCGGTGTGCAAACTCATAAGCTGCACGCAGTCCTCCCACTCTTCGGCCTGGCCTTCTCCAGCCTCTAAAGCGGCGTGCGCTAAGAAAGATGACAAGGGAGCCAGATCATCTTCGGTCTCATCAATTTCATAGCCACGAGCCGCGGTAACTAGCTCTTGCAAGTTCTCGACTCGAGCTTCGCCTTTTTCACCTTTCTCTTTTTTAAAATGATCTATCAACTTACTCAAGTCCAACATAATTTCAATTTGTTGGAATAAATCTTGATCGGCTATTTGCGAACGCATTTCTTGCATTAGATTAATAAAACTAGCCAAAGCCGATTGTGCACGACTGCTTAGTTGAGTCGTCGCGACTAGTTGATTTGAAGCATCCCACATTGACAACTGATTTTGCCTTGCATACTCACGAATAGTCTCAATAGTTTTATTGCCAATACCCCGAGTTGGCGTATTGACCACACGCTCAAATGAAGGGTCATTGTTATTACTATCACATAAGCGCAGATAAGCCAGCGCATCTTTAATTTCAGCTCGTTCGAAAAAGCGTAAGCCGCCATAGACCTTGTAGGGCATACCAACATTGAGCAGGCGCTCCTCAAAGGTTCGCGACTGAGCATTTGAGCGATAAAGAATGGCGGTTTCACTGCGCAGCCCACCTTGCTCAACCCACGCTTGAATTTGGCCAATAATAAACTTGGCTTCGTCTTGTTCGTTATAAGCGGTGTACAACTTGACGGGCTCACCTGCTTCGCCAGCGGTCCATAAATTTTTGCCCAGACGAGCACTGTTATTTTCAATCACCGCATTAGCGGCGTTCAAGATGTTGGTTGTCGAACGATAGTTTTGCTCCAATTTAACGACTTTGGTGTCGGGAAAATCTTTTTCAAATTGCAGAATGTTCTCTACTTTTGCGCCACGCCAACCATAGATACTTTGATCGTCGTCACCCCCCGCAAATAGGCAATGTGATTTCTGCACTAATAAGCGAAGCCAACCGTACTGAATCGAATTTGTATCTTGAAACTCGTCGACTAATACATGCTGAAATCGATCTTGGTAACGCTCTCGCAGAACTTGGTTATTCTTCAATAATTCAAAAGCGCGCAATAACAGTTCAGAAAAATCGATCAAACCAAAACGCTGACATAGATCTTCGTAATGACTGTACACCGCTAACATGGTTTTTTGTTGCGGGTCATTAGTAACGTCAACATTTGCCGGACGACGACCCTCTTCTTTGTGACCGTTGATATACCATTGCAATTGTTTTGGCGGCCAGTAAGCCTCGTCTAGCGCTAACTCTTTTAAGCTGCGTTTTACCATTCTCAATTGATCATCGCTGTCGAGAATCTGAAAGGTTTGTGGCAAATTCGCTTCTTGATAATGCTGGCGCAGCAAGCGGTGCGCGAGGCCGTGGAAGGTGCCAATCCACATACCCCCCATTGGTAAGCCCAGAATATCTTCAATCCGTGTACGCATCTCACGACTGGCCTTATTGGTAAAGGTCACCGCCATAATCGACAATGGCGATACTCCGTGCGCCTCAACTAAGTAGGCGATCCGCGAAGTTAGCACGCGTGTTTTACCACTCCCCGCACCGGCTAGAATTAACAGCGGCGACGGCGGTGCGGCAACGGCTTCACGCTGTGCATCGTTTAGCTCGTCGAAAATATAGGAAATATCCATGAAGTTACCAAGGCGCTTTTGTAAGAAAGTAGTAAAGTTGTTAACTGAGCGCTCTACAACCTTTTGATTTTCCTAGTCGCCGTGTAAGTGTAAAAAAATAAAGTTGTTAACTTAATCAGCAAGATTTTTCCACAAACAAGAAAATCGAGTAATAAAGTTGTTAACCAAAGCGACTTCGCTTAATCAGCCAACAATGGTATTACTCAACAACACTATTAGCAAGTGAAGTTGCCCTAGGGTATTGGCGAGTCAAGGTGTTGTCAGACAAACGGTAACACGCCGAAAAAATCCAAAACCTGGAACTTCCCCTACGCAGCACAAAGCCCTCTCCATTCGGCAAGTGAACTGCTTCTCTGTTGTTTGAAAATATCTCGCCTTTGTAAATCTCGCTGGTGGTTAAAGTGGTTGTAAATTTGTGAATGGATACTGGTGATAATCTGTAACGTCACCCGACTCTGAAACTTTTGCATCGATCTTTCTTTTCGCCTAAATGGGAGATGCGCGTTTTCGCAACTGTTATTTAAGTAGGTCCCAGTTCCTTGTAAGTTTGTGCGTTGAATCGCTTTCAAAGCGGCACTTTATAAGCGAAATTTATCCATCCCTATTTGCTTCGGCGCACCACGCTTTCACATCGATTTCCTGAGCAATTTCAATACTTCATACTTGTTCCAGCGCTTACTTACGTAGCATTCGAGCACTTCGCATTCATGATCTATTACCCTACGTAATACATCACCGCCAACCGGATAATGTCGTGTGGTGTCTTGAAGTATTTTAACAGATTTTTCTTAGGAATTTTCAGGTTATAGCGTTTTACAATTTAGTCTCTACGTTAATCTGACAAGACCGTACTGATTGTTGGGGGTTGCTTTATCTTGAATCATCTTTAAGCAAATCGGGGGTGTTTAGTTTGCTTTTTATGCCCTGAAGAAATGGGTCTTCATCAATAATTTTTTCATATGAACCGTCAATTTCCAATGCACGTCGCAGTGCTTTGATGGCCGCTTCGGTTTGCTTGTTGCGCTCATGTACAAGTGCTTTGAAGTAGTGTGCCTCAGGGTTGCCATCAGAAAGAATGATGGCCTTCTCCGAAGCGGCTAAAGCCGCTATAGGTTTATCTACATGTATCAAATAAGTTGCTAGCAAGGCCGTGGTATGCCAATCCTTATCGTTAACTGACAAATTCTCTTCAGCCAATTCAGCAGCACGGGCATAGGCCTCGCGGGCTTTCTCAGGACTAGGTAAAAAGAAATACGCATCTGCCAAGCGACCCCAGACACGATGGTCATTTGGCGCAAAGTCCAACGCTTTTAGCTGATGTTCAATCGATAACTGAAATCGCCCCGCGTAGTAATACAATGATCCTAGGTTAGTTAGTGCCTGACGCGATGGTTTGATGTCTAGAGAAGCTTGATACGCCTCAATGGCATTATCGTTGGCTCCCAACATCCAATACGCAGCCCCCTTGGCCGCATGCGCCGTCGCAACTTGAGGCGCAAGAGTTATCGCCTTTTCATACTCGATGATAGCCTCGTCATATCGATCATTCCGATAATAAAAGCTGCCCAACGCTTCATACGTAGCCCAATACTGAGGTTTCATCGAACGCGCTTTTAGCAATAAATCTTCGGCCGCCTTTTTTCTCCCTTGACCTACCCGAACCCTACTCATTTCGATATAAGCGTCTACCGGCTCCGAGTTCAAAGTAATGGCCTTATTGAGCTGATCCTCGGCGCGATCAAACCAACCTCGATAACTGTAGAGTGTTCCCAAAGCCAGCCATATTTCGGCATTCAGACCTGGGTCAATTTCGCTCGATTTCTCACAAGCCGTCTCAGCCAGTTCAAAGTCAGCAAGGCTGCGGTTAATCTCGTACAGCCTTAAATGAGCCTGACAAATTCCGGCATATGCCCGTGCAAATTGTTGGTCGAGATCGACAGAGAGTTGAAACTGGCTACTTGCATTACGCATCACATCGGCATCTAGCGAACTGCGCAGCATACCCAGCCCTAATAGGTAAGGTACGTAGGCATCAGTAGACTGTGTAACTTGTTGATCGAGCAGTTTGATTGAGTCAATCGACAATACAACTTCGAGTTCGCTGGCCACGTTTTGAGCGATTTCTCGCTGAATCGTAAAAATGTCATCCAAGGGCCGCTCATATTGCTGCCCCCATTTATTGAAGCCACTTTCTCCATCAACTAATACTGCATGGACTCGGACCAGGTTGCCCTGTTGACGCGCGCTTCCTTCAAGTACGTTTTGTACACCCAGTCGCTGAGCAACATCGCGGATGTCCATTTGCTTGCCGCGAAATTGAAACGAAGAAGTACGTGAACTGACGTTCAATTCAGGAAGGCCTGCGAGAACATGCGAAATTTCATCTGCCAAGCCCGCTGAGAAGTAATCGGTTTCTGAATCGCCGTCAAAATTTTCAAATGCTAAGACCGCAATCGAATTATTGCTAAGCGATTCTTCAACTAGCATATCGACTGAGTAATAGGCCCCTGCGGCAAGCGTTACGATTAGAGAGAGAGAGAATAGTAAGTTGGTTTTTTTTCCTTGTCGCGGCACATCACCGTCATTTGAAAACAACGGCAGATCGAAAATTAGGCCCTCGGGTCTAATGTCTATTACCCAAGCCAGAATAAAAGTAATTGGAAACCCAACAATGGCGGAGATGATAAGCGTTCTGAGGGCCCAGTCAGGGTAACCCATCGGTTCAAATACAACTTCCGCCAACTGCAATATGATCCATGCCGTGAACGCATAGATCGCGATTACTCGAAACACTTTTCGCCGAACCATTTCGGCTACAAAGCGTTTGAAAAATTGGGAAAGGTTGAGCATGAATTTTTGAATCCACATTGCACCAAAAACGGCCTCAATAGCCGTGAGCTTATGCAATGCTGGTAATTGGCTTTTGTGTAGTTTAAGCTTGGAACACTAATGAAAGCAACAGTATGGAGTGGGTAATGAGTAATTCGCATGGTGGTGATGATCGCAGTGGTAAGCCCGATGATCGAAGCGGTAAGCCCGATGATCGAAGTGGTAAGCCCGATGATCGAAG
>JAWUZB010000057.1:0-7076 GCA_034110505.1 Gammaproteobacteria bacterium | reverse complement strand
ACCCGTCGGCCATTTTTTTAGACCGTAGGCGAGACCCTAAACCAGGGTCGATGGTTGCTGCTCTTTGGGAAGGGTCGCGTTCATTACTGGTAGAGATTCAAGCCTTAGTGATCGATTCACACCAAGGGAACCCCAGAAGACTCGCCGTTGGTATCGACCAAAACCGCTTAAATATGCTGGTGGCGGTGCTAGTAAGACACGCCGATTTAGCCATGTACGACCAAGAGCTTTATGTCAATTTAGTCGGTGGCTTACGCTCAACCGACCCGAGTACAGACTTACCCGTAGTGCTGGCGATGGTGTCGTCCTTCAAAGACCGAGCGATACCGCATAATTGGGTAGCCTTTGGCGAGTTAGGGCTTTCCGGTGACGTGCGAAGCGTTCCCAGTGGCCTTGAACGGATTAAACAGGCGGCTCAGCAAGGCTTCGCGCATTGCATTTGCCCTAAGGGAAATGTTCCGAAGAATATTTCATCCAATATTAAAGTGTATCCGGTTGAGACTCTTAGTGAAGCAATCGATCGCATTGAAGAGATAATGTGAACAATTAGTTCAGTTTTAGGTGCTCGTAGTGAGTTCACTACAGATCACCGTGAAACTGTAGATCTAAATATTTTCGCGGCAATGAACTAATTTGACGCACTTAACTTAAGTGATTGCGGTTGCATGCAATGCCTTTGCTGAGGTAATGTCGTTCTTAGCTTAGAGATTTAAACAGTCTATAGTTGCGTATGGCTCAACATATTGGAATAGGTGATAGGGTTTGCGTTGGATCGGGTTTTTAATAATTATTAGCGTTACCGCGACTTTTCAGGTCGAGGCTAAAACAGTTGCCGCAATAGCACTTTTTAACGATCGAGCTATGTTGTCAGTGGATGGCAAGAAGGCAAAAATCATTCGTGCTGGCTCGACTTACAAAGGCGTTAAGGTGATCAGTTCTAATACTAGCGAAGCCGTTATTGAAGTAGACGGCAAACGAGAAACACTGCGGCTCAATGGCACTGCTGTACCGGGAGCCAACTTAGGGCTTTCTGCGAAAAAATCGACCACATCAATTGTGCTATACCAAAACGATATTGGTTTCTTTGAATCAAACGGTGAAGTTAACGGTCGTTCAACACGATTTCTGGTCGATACGGGCGCAAATTTGGTGGTCTTTAATAGTCGTCAAGCGAAGCGTTTAGGCATTGATTATCTCAGTGGCGAACGTGGATATGCTACTACTGCGTCAGGCCTAGCAAGTATGTACCTTATAAACATCGAGCTGGTTAGCGTCGGTGGAATAGTACTTAAGGATATAGGTGCTGGGGTTATTGAAGGTGGCTTTCCGCATGTGCCATTATTAGGTATGACATTTTTGAGTCGTTTAAATATGAATCGCAGTGGTCAGACTATGGTTTTAAAGACGCGTTGATTTTAGTGGATATATTCCCTTCGATTCTTTGATCGCCCAAGGGCAGGCTTGGCGCTCCTGAACATCGCCGTTCTTGTGCGTCCATGCACCCGCGACATAATAAAAGCCGCAGATTTCTCGGCGGCTTAGATACTTAACTTTAATTGTTGTTAGACGATATCGGTTTAGATTTCATCTAGCTATTTCTGACTACATGGTTTTATCGTGTTCTACCACTGCGAAAGCGCTGTGGTTATGAATCGACTCAAAGTTCTCTGCGTGAACGTAGTAGCGAGAGATTCTGTCGTTGTTATCAAACTCATGGGCAATATCGCGAACCACATCTTCAACAAACTTAGGATTGTCGTAGGCGCGTTCGGTAATGTACTTCTCGTCTGGGCGCTTTAAGATTGCGAACAATTCAGCACTGGCTTGTGCTTCAACACTTTTGATTAACTCGTCTAACCAAAGTTTGCTTGAACAATTAATTCCCACGGTCAGGTGCGAGCGCTGATTATGTGCACCATACTCAGAAATTTTCTTCGAGCATGGGCATAAGCTTTTGACCGGAATAGTAACTTCTAGTGTTGATGCTAAGTGACCATTTTCAATTTGTCCGACCAAGTTAACTTGATAGTCCATCAAACTTTTAACACCTGATACTGGCGCTGTTTTTTCAATGAAGTATGGAAATTGTAATTCAATATAACCTGCATCAGCTTCAAGGCGCTTAACCATATCCGTGAGCATTTTATGAAAATTCTTAGCCGAAATTTCTGTTTCGGTCTCATTCAACATCTGTATAAAGCGCGACATATGCGTGCCTTTTTGATCATGCGGCAAGCTAACAGACATTGAGAATGTAGCAATGCTATGCGACCGTGAACCGTCACGATTAATTACTGTGATCGGGTGTTGAATATCTTTGATGCCGACGCGGCTGATTGGTATCTGGCGCGTGTCGAGGCTAGCTTGGACGTCTTCCATAGGAATAGAGAGTTGTACTGTAGGTGTTTAGTTATGCAGTTTTGAGACGAGTATTAAACGATGTTCGAATAAAAAACGTATTACAAGTTCTGCGCGTTAGCCGCCGGCTGGTAAAACGGAGAGGCAATAATTGATTCCATAATTCCAGCTGCATCTAAGCCACATTCGGCTAATAAAGCAGTTTGACTACCATGATCAATATATCGGTCTGGTAAGCCTAAATTCAAGGTCGGCGTTGCAATTCCCGCCGCTGATAAATATTCATTAACACCTGAGCCCGCGCCGCCAGCGACAACATTTTCTTCTAGGGTTACTAGTAAGTTGTGGTCTCTGGCTAAATCGCTGATCAACTGCTGATCAAGTGGTTTAACAAAACGCATGTTGACAACTGTTGCGCCAATGCTTCTAGCCGCTTCTATCGCCGCCGGTAATAGCGTGCCGAAAGATAAAATTGCAACATTGCCACCTTTTTTCACCGTCACGCCTTTGGCAAATTCTATTTCAGTCATTTGCGATTTTTCAGGCGCGCCAATACCAGCGCCGCGAGGGTAGCGTACTGTCGTGAGGCCAACGTGTTTATAGGCACTGTAGAGCATGTCACGGCATTCGGCTTCGTCGCTCGGGGCATAGATAGTACAACCAGGTATGCAACGTAAATAGCTATAATCGAACACGCCCGCATGGGTGGCGCCATCAGCGCCGACTAAGCCTGCCCGATCAATAGCCAGCATGACATCAAGGTCTTGAACGCTAACATCGTGGATTAATTGGTCGTAAGCGCGTTGTAAAAAAGTCGAATAGATTGCGACAATCGGCTTTTGACCATCACAGGCCATGCCAGCGGCAAAGGTAAGCGCATGCTGCTCGGAAATGGCGACGTCGAAGTAACGCTCGGGAAACTCTTCTGAAAACCGTACTAGGCCTGAGCCTTCTCGCATTGCCGGAGTTATGCCTATTAGCTTGTCGTCTAGCGCAGCCATGTCACATAACCAGTCACTGAAAACATCAGTGTAAGTACGAGTTTTAGCCTTCTTGCCGATTTCACCCGTGGTCGGGTTAAAAGGCGAGACACCATGATATTTAATCGGTGCTACTTCGGCAGGTTGAAAGCCTTTACCTTTTTTGGTGACAATATGTAAAAAGCGAGGGCCATCGATTTCTTTTAAGTTCTTCAGAGTACTGACCAAGGTTTCAATATCATGACCGTCAATCGGGCCGGCGTAGTAGAAACCCATTTCTTCAAAGAAAGTGCTCGGCAAGATCATGCCTTTAATGTGTTCTTCCCAACGGCGAGCGTAGTCGCGTACTGGCGGTATACCGTTTAATGCTTTTTTAGTCGCATTACGCACCGAATTTACCGCCGGTCCGGTCATTAAGCGAGTCAGGTAATTCTTGAATGCACCAACGTTGGGCGAAATCGACATATCGTTGTCGTTTAAAATTACTAATACGTTGGCATCCATGTCACCGGCATTGTTTAACGCTTCAAACGCCATGCCAGCGGTAATTGCGCCGTCACCGATAATTGCCACTACATCGCGGTCTAGTTTTTGCTGAGCAGCGGCCACCGCCATGCCTAAAGCAGCACTGATCGAGGTGCTGGAATGCCCTGCGCCAAAGGTGTCGTATTCGCTTTCGGTACGCTTAAGAAAACCTGATAATCCTCCTGCCTGACGAATAGTGTGTAGCTGGTCGCGGCGACCGGTTAAAATTTTATGCGGGTAGGCCTGATGGCCTATGTCCCAAACTAAACGGTCGTCGGGAGTATTAAACACATAATGTAGCGCGGTGGTCAGCTCGACTGTGCCCAAGCCCGCAGCCAAGTGACCGCCAATTTTTGAAACCGTATCAATCAGGAACTGTCGAGTTTCGTCACATACTTGCTGTAACTGGTCTTCTGAGCACTGTCTAAGGTCACTAGGTTGATCTAGTGTCATTAGCAGCGGGTATTTGGCTTGTTGGTCTGTCACTTGGTATTATTACTCTGGCTTTGCGTGTTTTACTCTGACAGGCTACTGATGCCTATTTCGTACGCTCGACCACTAGTTTGGCCAAGTCTTTGAGTAGGAAGGTATTATCGCTTATAGCAGCTATGCTGACTATGGATTCTTGATAAAGATTTTGCGCAAGTTTTTTAGACTGTTGTAAGCCAATTAAGGCCGGATAGGTTGATTTACCCTTTTCGACGTCGCTACCGCTTGGTTTGCCCAGTTCTTCGGTAGACGATTCAATATCTAAAATATCGTCTACTACTTGAAATGCCAAACCGATGTTATCGGCGTAATCGCTTAGTTTGCTGAGTTGTGACTCTGTTGTGTAATCACTACAATGTGCTCCACAAATCACCGCGGCGTTAATTAGTGCGCCAGTTTTGCGACGATGTACATCTTCAAGATCATCGCGAGTTAGTGTGCAATCAGTTGCCTGAATATCGAGTATTTGGCCGCCTACCATGCCGCTTTGCCCAGAACTTTGAGCTAGCGTTAGGCAAATTCTGCGAGCTTGGGCATCCGTTAAACCCGAATTCGGGCTGGCGATCAACTCGAAAGCTAAGGTTTGCAACGCATCGCCTGCCAAAATAGCGGTCGCTTCATCGAACTCAATATGACAGGTCGCTTGCCCACGGCGCAAATCATCATCGTCCATGGCCGGTAAATCATCATGAATAAGTGAATAGGCGTGAATGCATTCAAGCGCCGCTGCTACTGTATCTAAACGAGCTAACGGTGCATCAACAGCTAAGCCAGAGGCATACACTAGTAGTGCACGGAAACGTTTGCCGCCTGAAAGTGTTGAGTAGCGCATCGCCGCTCTTAGGCGTTCGGGCACATCAAGATTATCGAGGCTGGTATCCAGAAAGGCTTGAATTCGCTTCTGGTATTCGAGCATAACGTCGCGCATCGCGGCTAGCCCTGTGAATTGTCTTCGAATGGCTCGGTATTGAATAAGCCATCGTTATCTTTAACCAAGATATCGACTTTTTGCTCGGCTTCTTTCAAAACGCCATGACAGTGTTTCATTAGTGCCACGCCGCGCTCAAAATCGCTAAGCGAGTTTTCTAAATCTTGCTCACCGCGTTCCATACGTTCTACGATGTTTTCAAGTTCCTTATAAGCGTGCTCGAAGTCAAGTTCGATAGCGGGAGTGTTAGACATGTTTTGCTCAATTGCGCGGTAATTATTGTAAGTTGGGCTATTCTAACACTGCTGTAGCAAAGTTAGGCCATAAGCAGAACTTTTACTCGTTATTTATATCTAAATCGCGTTAAACTTGTGTCAGTTCAATATTACATTTAGCCCAAATTTAATTAATGTCTACAGATTACGATTCTTCCGCCATTGAGGTCTTAACCGGCCTTGAACCTGTCCGCAAACGACCAGGGATGTACACCACCACTGAGCGCCCTAATCATTTGGTGCAAGAGGTGGTCGATAATAGTGTCGACGAAGCAATAGCTGGCTATTGTAAACGTATCGACGTAATGCTTTATAAAGACGGATCAGTCGAAGTAAAGGATGATGGTCGTGGCATGCCAATTGATATTCACCCCGAAGAGGGTGTGCCTGGGGTAGAAGTGATCATGACTCGGCTGCATGCCGGGGGTAAATTTTCAAATAAAAACTACCAATTTTCGGGTGGCCTACATGGCGTTGGTATCTCGGTGGTTAATGCTTTATCAAAGCACGTTGAAGTTTGGGTTAAGCGTGGCGGTATTGAATACAATATGGCTTTTTCGAATGGTTTAAAGACCAGCAGCCTTGAAGAAACCGGTACCGTTGGGCAGCGCAATACCGGCACCACTATTCGTTTTTGGCCAGACGAGTCGTTTTTTGATGCACCGCGAGTACATGCCGGAAAATTATGTCGATTGCTTAGAGCTAAGGCGGTCCTTTGCCCTGGTTTGACGATCAATTTCGAGGATGAAGACAAGCCTGAAACCAATACCAGCTGGTATTACGAAGATGGTTTAAAGGCCTACTTACTCGGTGCACTAGGTGATCATGAGCGCTTACCCGAAGAGGGTTTTCAAGGTAGCGAAGGAGGTGATGGAGAGCATGTTGATTGGATTGTTGCATGGGCGGCTGAGACCACCGAACTAATCACTGAAAGCTACGTTAACCTGATCCCGACCGCGCAAGGCGGCACGCATGTGAATGGCCTGCGTATTGGTTTAACTGAGGCTATTCGAGAGTTTTGTGAATTTAGAAATTTACTGCCTAAAGGGGTCAAACTGTCACCCGATGATGTCTGGGCTCAGTGTCAGTATGTTCTCTCAGTGCGTATGCAAGAGCCACAGTTCTCGGGTCAGACTAAAGAGCGTTTGTCATCACGAGAAATCTCACAGTTCATTTCAACAAAAGTTAAAGATGCTTTTGCGTTGTGGTTGAATCAGAATCTGGAGGTTGGCGAGCGCATCGCCATGGTGGCAATCGAAAATGCTCAGAGTCGTTTGCGATCAGCTAAGAAAATCACCCGAAAGAAAATCACTTCAGGCCCAGCGTTGCCAGGTAAGTTGGCTGATTGTTCGAGTGAAGATATTGACTTAACAGAACTCTTTTTAGTCGAGGGTGATTCTGCCGGAGGCTCGGCGAAGCAGGCACGTGATCGAAGACCCCAAGCTATTAAGCCGCTGCGAGGTAAAATATTAAACACATGGGAAGTCGAGTCATCTCAAGTGCTTGCATCACAAGCGGTAC
>JAWUZB010000056.1:0-9502 GCA_034110505.1 Gammaproteobacteria bacterium | reverse complement strand
GCTTCGCTTACGTAATCTAACCCAAGACCAATACCCAAAGCACCGTTATCTAACCCCTCGGAAAGTAGGGCCAAAATTTCAATACGTTGAGTCTCTGACGCGTGCTCTGTGGTAGCTTCATCAGGTTGAGAAAAAAGCGATCTTATAGCAGTCCAATAACCTTTGAAATTAAACGGTTTAGGCGAGTCGATTCTGAATAGATGCGATACATCAAGCCCCATCATAACGCGCAACCGTACAGATAAATGCCCAACCGAACTGCCGAAATTAATACGCGGATTTTTGACGATATCGTCTCCGTAAGCATCTACAGGGTAGCTTCCAATCTCTAATTCGAGTGCGGTAGTTACACCACCAAGCGCCTGATAATCTTGACCTAACTGAGTCGGGCTGTGAGTGTGTAAATCAATAAATCCTGGGGCGACGACTTTACCCGTCACATCAATTACTTGGTCAGCGATTAATCGGTCTTCAGAAATGGCCACGATTAGGCCGTTACTAATAGCGATATTACGCACCGCATCTAAATCCGTTTCCGGGTCAATTACCCGACCACCTTCGAGTACTAAGGAATAGACCGCCTCTTTGGTATGAGCACTTTGTAAGCCCATAAATATTATTAAAATGAGACCAAAAAATAATTTTAGTGGCTTATTCGCGAGTTTTTTTATATTCATGCCGTATATTTATTTAGACTAGAACCGATGTGAATTAGGACTAGATATTACACAGCGAAAGTCGCTGTTTGGCTGTGATGAGTATTGAAGATCGATTTAATTATGTCAATACAAGCAAGCTCGACATGCGATAAGCGATTGTTGCGAAGAACAAAATT
This sequence comes from Gammaproteobacteria bacterium, assembly GCA_034110505.1. Lineage (GTDB taxonomy): Bacteria > Pseudomonadota > Gammaproteobacteria > Arenicellales > Arenicellaceae > Arenicella. The sequence goes on along the minus strand of JAWUZB010000056.1, from coordinate 8,667 downwards.
TGAGGCGCTGTGAGTGTCGCCAACAAAACCGACTTAAAGATAAAAAAATAGGCAAAACGTTTAACAAGCCATAATTATATCTTCGCCTATTTCGGCAGACTAAACATTTCAAATTCATCTTGCCAATAGCTTCTACCGAAGCGGCCATGCTTGAACCTTCGCCGAGCTTGCAGTCTGAAAATTGCAGCATAGCATTTTTGCCGGCTTTACTAGTATTCTCACGTACTTGCATCGAGGCAAAGTTAGAATGTGCAGCACACGTCATGACTTCGGCGAAGTCTTCAGCTATCGCACCACCACTTTTCATATAAGTATCGCTAAGACGCCCCATCACATTTACGTTTGGCCAAGCGCCGAGCCAAGCGATATCAAAAGCATAGTCGGGTGAACCATAGTCGGCCGTATAAATCCACGCCGAATAAGGCTCTTTACCAGTCTCCCAAATTTAAAACAGTTTTCACCTGAAGTGGTTAACCGCCATTCACATTTGGGTGTTCACTATTAGACCTTGCTTTACCTATTATTCACTCCATACTGTTGTTGTAGCAGTTATTTTTTTTCGACCTATATCGCCTTAATTTTTTACGTTTTAAACATATACAGCAAGTAATAGCGCGTCCAAAAGCTAGAGGAGATGATCGAATTCACACACTATTTTTATATTTTCAGCGTAAAATTTCTTGCTATTTAAGTAAGGTTTAAAGCTGATAACAGCAAGAGCATCAGAACCATTCATACCCCCTATAAACTAACGAGGCTAAGATCATGAGCTAAGAAAAAAAAGGCACCAAGGAAACTAAAAAAGCCCCATTGATGACAGCCAAAGAACAGAAGGCCGCCAAGAAAGCAAAAACAGGGGGCTAATTAGAAGGGATTTAAAAACGTGATAAAGCCCCACTTAATTTGAGGGGCTTTGTTAAGCTGATCGTTCGAATGGATTCGAGTTTAAGAATGCTTAGACTGAACGGCCTTCTAAGTAGCTTTAAAGATAAATAAATTATCAACTGATAACTCGATGTCAGGCTCTAGAAAAAAGGATTTGTAGCCGCTTTTACGTAAGCCATCAATCTATCGTCTTAAATACTAAAATAGACGTGAATTCTAGCTTTTCACTATTGCCAATAAAAAACATTATGATCATAATGTTTTTTATAATCTAAAAACCTATTAACCAAAACAACGATGAGAACGCAAGCCGAACGGCGACATGCCACTCGTGAAATGATTCTGAACACGACTACCAAGATCATTGTTGAGCGCGGTTATAGTGCCTGTTCAATAGCGACTATCGCCGATAACAGCTCTTTCACTAGCGGCGCCATACAGCATTATTTTAAATCTAAGGATGAATTATTAGCCGCTGTTGTTACCGAATATATTTTCAAAATAAACCCGTCACCACTAAATGGTTTTGACTTTTCAACCACGCTTGAAGAACGTTGTAAGAACGTCATAGATGCAATGTGGGGTTACTACGGTCACCAACACTACTCTGTCGTTTGGGAAATTTTGATTGGTGCCAGAAATAATTCAACATTACTAAATTACATACATGCTTTTTTTATGAAAGCGGAACTACAGGCGGTCAAAAATATATCAGAAGTCTTTTCAGATCTACCTCTTAAACAAGCAGACGCTAGAGAGTTAACCCAGTTTATCGGAGCACACTTACGCGGTGTATCGCTATCAAGACTGACAAGAAAAAACAATAAGAACGTGTCTACTCAGCTAAAGTATTTACATCAAATGGTGGCATTAAAAATTCAACGTTTTGTTGCGACGTAGAGTAATAAGCTCATGTTAAAACACCCTTCGAAAAAATCACATCGACGCTTGCTAGAACTGCAAATAGCCTACGCCGTGGTCGGTTCGCTATTTAACTTAGTCAGTCTTATGCAAATAATGCTTGGGCATCCCGGCTTAACCAGTACAAGCCCTATAGCGGGGTTGACAACAATGGCTATTATTTTACTAGCGGCGATAGCAGGCATTAATGGCTACTATAAGGTTTTGCTTGCGATTAACGTTTTACTGATTACTCCCCTGCTCTATTCAGGCGTCTTTGCACACCTTCGAACAATTTTAAGCAGTGATGTGGAAGTATTTATTCAGCTACCACTATCTATTGCCGTGGCGATAAATAGTTTTGGCTCGGTGGTAATGACGCTGGTAATAATTTTCTTTATCAAACTTAAATCGTTAAGAGACAACTGAAATGAAAAAAACACTAATGCTGTTGCTGTGCCTGTTACTTAGTAGTGTTGGCATCGCTTACTTTGGCTTACCCTATCTAAACAGTTACCAGCAAGATGGTGAAATCAGTTTTCGCGAGCTCGACCATCCGGTTACCGTGCATCGCGATAAACTTGGGGTGCCCTATGTATTTGCCGAAAATATTGCCGATGCCATTCGGGCTCAAGGTTTTGTTATAGCCCAAGATCGTGTCTTCCAAATCGAAATGTATCGCGCCATTATTAGCGGCAAACTGGCGAGTATTGTTGGCGAATCGGGTATTGATTCAGACATAAAAATGCTTGTTTTAGGGATTCATAAAAATGCCGGACGTCATGCTGAATTTTTGAATAAGGAGAACAAGGACTATTTAAGCTGGTATGCGCAAGGGTACAATTCGTTTATTGCTAACCGTAGCCAAGAGTTTCCATTAGAGCTTGGACTTCTCGGAATTACGCCAGAACCGATTTCGATTGTCGACCTGCTTGCCGTGCAACATTTTGCTGGTTTTATTCAGGCGCGAAATTATGAGGATGAGATTCTCAGTCTGAACCTAACTAATGCGCTTGGAGTTGAACTGGCTAATACCCTACGCCCGCTAAATATTAACCCCGATCGAAACACACCAATACTACCGCCGCGCAGCGACGTTAATAGGTCGACGACGACAGTCAATAGCCTTGCTCTTAGCTATAATAGTGACCTAACTCAGCCAGTAGCCTTACCCGCGTCAGGCTCGAACAATTGGGTCACAGGTAGTTCAAAATCAAGTGCTGGAATGCCTATTTTGGTCAATGATCCGCACTTAGATGCCACAATTCTGCCGGGGCCTTGGTACCCGATTGGTCTGTTTACGCCACGTATGAGCGCTATTGGAGCTAACTTACCTGGGGTTCCAGGGTTGTTATTAGGCCGTACCCAACACGTTTCATTCGGCCTAACCAATGCTTACGGAGACAGTCAAGATCTGTATATTGAGAAAATCGACCCTAATAACCCCCAAAATTACATGGATGGGGAAATAAGTAGACCTCTTATGCTTGAACGCAAAAAAATCAATATTAAGGATAAGTCTACTGCCAGCGGTCAGCGTCAGACAAGCATCACAATCAGGCACACACGGCGCGGCCCAATTATCTCAGAGCATAAAATATTTGGGATTGAAGCTGACAAACCAGTGGTATTTCGCTCAGCCGCAGCTGAGATCAGCAGTGATTCTCTGGGTCTTATTGAGGCTTTAACGGCCACCACCGTGGCCGAAGTTGACTTAGCCTTTTCTAAGATCGACGTGCTGTATATAAATTACGTATTTGCCGATAAGTTCGGTGGTATTGGTTATCGGCCAACCGGCGCAATTCCATTGAGAGAGAATGGCGAGACTGCAAAATCAGCCACCGCAATCGATGACTGGAAAGGATTCATCCCAAAGAACGATATGCCCGGGCAAATCAACCCGACTAAAGATTGGCTTGGAACCTCTAATCACGATGTTATACCGGATAATTATGCCTATTATTATTCAAATCATTTCAGTCCTAACTATCGATACCAACGCACTAAAGAGCTATTAGAAAACGGTCAAAAAATAAGCGCAGAACAACATTGGAACATGCTTAAAGATGTTAAGAATAAGCATGCTGAAAAGCTAATGCCTACTTTGTTAGCACAACTCGAGAATCGCGAATCACTTGCAGAGCTACGTCGAGAGTTATCGACTTGGAATTTTGAAGATAAAGTAGACTCCGTTGCGGCAACAATATTTCACCTAACTCATGAATACCTAATTCGTTTGACATTCGAAGATGAAATGCCCAAAGAGCTATTTGAACGCTTATTGAAGTCCCGCTACTACTGGTTACAAAGAACCGACGATTTAATCCTTTCTGGTGAATCAGAATGGTTTGATATTAAAGGCACCGATAAGGTTGAGACGCTGCAGGATATCGTTGTTATGGCTGCGGTTAAAGCCAAAGCAAGGTTAGAGATGCAATTGGGTGATGATCAAAGCCAATGGCGCTGGGGTAAATACCATAAAGTCAGCTTTGTCAGCCCACTTCGTCTCGAGGGCATTGGTTCCGACACGATGGGTGGTGGAACTCATGAAGTCTCGGGGTCTGGAGAAACACTTAACCGCGGACAGTATTCCTTAAATAAAGGGCCTTACAATAGCCAATGGTTTAGTAGTTTGAGAATGGTAGCCGACATGAGCGACGATAAAAAAATAATGGCATCGATGTCGGGCGGTAATGCCTCTCGACAATTTCACCCCTACTTCAAATCACAACTAAATTCATGGCTAAATGAAGAATGGGCACCTTGGTGGCTTGATAGGGCTAGCGTAGAACAGAATAGTATGCATCAACTGCGGCTTGTTCCATCTGAATAACTAGCCGCGACGTCAATGGTTTAACCATGCTATCAAAGTGCGGTAAAAGACTTCATATCAGTAAAGCTTAACTTACTCTTTTAAGACAATGTCTCGGCAAATAAATCGAGTGTTCGTCGCCAAGCTAGGTCGGCATTTTGCTGATCATAGCGAGCGGTTGAATCGTTGTGAAAGCCATGCTTGGCACCTGCATACAACTACATTTTATAAGAGACATTTAGAGACATCAGCATAACTCAGGGACGAAATAAAAATAGCTTGGAATGTCTCCAATTGAGGCGGAAAACGCGGCTAATAGCTAGCTATTGGCAAGTTTTTCAACAAAAAGTGGAGGCATTACAGGCATTTTTATTCGTTCGTCGAGTTATGCTGAGGTCTCATTTAGTCTATCTAAATATTTCTTATAGTCAGGCCAGCTGTTATTGACTCGCTCATCCAACTCTCCAAGTTGCACTAGCAGTCGTGCGGTTATATTTCCCCTTAATTCCGGCGAGGCTGGGGTGCCGTAAAAAGGCACTCCGGCATCGAGTAAATTCGATTCAATAGCGGCAAGATAATTAACAATATAGCCACCGTAGCAAAAACCGACCGCTCCCAACTTGCCATTGCTACTAGCATTTCCTTTCAAATATTTAGCCGCCGCAACGAAATCATGCTGCAGCTTTGATTTATCCATCGAACGCTGCATGCTTTTGCCTTCATCGTCATTCCCTGGATAGCCGCCAAGAGGAAATAATGCGTCCGTTTCAAACGCAGCATAAGGGTTTATTGAACTTTCGATTCAAACTACTTTAAGCACTTATACATAGCAAAGGTTCTTGTGCCATTAACAACCTTGGTTGTGGCAACGATCGTATCAGCACCCGACTCAGCCGCTTGGTTTTGAGCTAATGCTTCAAGTTCTTTCTCAACTGTTTGAGCGTTGCGATTGACCACTGAAATACTATCGACTGTATTAGTGGTAACACTGCCCATGCTCTTGCAGTCAGCTACTCTATCAACCGGCACTATTCTTACGTTACGTGCTTCGGGAGTTTTCTTAACCCATGTGCAGCCGCCAACAACAACGGTTAACGCAATAGTGAGCATTAGTAGAGGAGGTCTTGAAGTAAGGAATTTCGTTATAGGCATAGTGCTCTCGCTGATTAAAATTAGGTTGTGTTTAGATAAATTTACTAAGCTTGAGCATAACTCCAGCGACAATGTAAAGTGTCTAAAATTCACAAGATTTATGTAAAAACGTCAGTGTCTTGGAACGCTATCGATTGAATTTCAAACATAACATTCGAATCTATTTAGTTATTTCATACTATGCCGCATTTATGCCAAGATATCGCTATGTCTGTATAAACCATGTAAACCCATTCAGTCGCGCCGCGCCGCATCGTTTCGATGCCATCAGCGAAGATAGAACTACCGAAGCAAGGTCATAAGCCCTTATAATAGTTTACAGCGTATTCTTTAATCGATAATACTGTAGTGATTTTTGACCTTAGCTTTATTTGCCATTATCAGTGGCTTTGCACTACTAGTATGGAGCGCCGAACGGTTTATTGCTGGTTCGGCATCAACCGCCAGTTATTTTGGCATATCGCCGCTTCTGATTGGCATGGTGATTGTTGGCTTTGGCACATCAGCGCCAGAAATGCTGGTATCGGCGCAGGCCGCGCTTGACGGCAACCCAGACCTCGCACTTGGAAATGCACTCGGATCTAATATCGTTAATACCGGATTAGTGCTTGGTATAACAGCGCTGGTATCTCCGATAATTGTGCACTCAAAAATTGTCCGCAAAGAAATACCACTATTGATTGCGATTGTGGTTTTATTTGCTGTCTTTATATTCGATGGAAAACTGACTCGGATCGAGTCTGTAGTATTGCTTTGTGGATTTGTTTTGCTAATTGCCTGGGCAATTTATACCGCTAGACGCCAAAGTAACGACCACCTAGGTATCGAGGTCGAAGAGGAAATTATCAGCCAAGAGCTATCGCTAAAATGGTCTGTCTTTTGGCTAATAATAGGTCTGCTGTTAATGATCGTCAGTTCTCGCATATTAGTTTGGGGAGCGGTTGGCATCGCTGAACTTATGGGCGTTAGTAACTTAGTTATCGGCCTTACGATCGTCGCTCTAGGAACGTCCTTACCGGAGTTAGCCGCTTCAGTGATTGCCGCAAGAAAGGGCCAGCACGACATCGCCATTGGTAACGTAGTTGGCTCAAATATGTTCAATATATTAGCCGTCGCGGGCATCGCCGGGTTTATTTCACCGATGAATGATATTAGTCCAGATGTTGTTTTGCGAGACTTGCCTGTAGTGATGCTATTGACCATAGGATTACTTTTCATGGCTTGGGGCTATAAGCGTAATGGAGAGCAGCATGGAGGCACGATTAGTCGTATCGATGGTTCAATCTTACTAGTCGCCTTTGTCGCCTATAACCTCGTTCTCATATCGATGATTCGCTAGATTGTGTTTGCTTTTAGCGTATAATTTTATCATCCGCTCAAGAACAACAGTAAAAGAGCTACCTCAACACCTAGATATCGTCTCATCTGGCAACGCCATGCGTTGCTGGAGAAATCTCAGACGATCGTTCATTGATAAAAAACCGATTTAACCAGAGCACCAGTTAGTGCCAAATCACTTAGGAGCATTCCATGCGCATCGCCATTTTATCCAGAAACAAAAAACTCTACTCTACTAAACGATTAATTGAGGCTGGTGTCGCTCGCGGACATGAAGTGGATGTTATTGATACATTGCAATGCTATATGGACATTACTAAAAGTCGCCCAGTAGTTCGGTATCGTGGTGAAGAACTACCAAGGTACGATGTCGTAATACCTCGAATTGGAGCGTCTGTAACATTTTATGGAACAGCGGTGGTTCGACAATTCGAAATGATGGGTACATTCTCAGTTAACGAATCGGTAGCGATCAGTCGTTCTCGAGATAAGCTGCGTTCATTGCAGTTACTTTCTCGCCAAGGGATTGGATTGCCTCGCACTGGTTTTGCCAATAAATCGAATAATACCAAAGACTTAATTAAGACAGTTGGTGGCGCACCACTGGTTATCAAATTGTTAGAAGGCACACAAGGGATTGGCGTGGTACTGGCCGAAACCAATAAGTCAGCCGAAGCGATCATCGAAGCCTTTATGGGTTTAAACGCTAATATATTAGTTCAAGCATTCATCAAAGAAGCTAATGGCGCAGATATACGCTGCTTTGTTGTTGGCAATAAAGTCGTCGCGGCGATGAAGCGTCAAGGCGGCGAAGGTGAATTTCGTTCAAACTTACATCGCGGTGGTTCGGCAACCTTATTTAAACTTTCGCCACAAGAACGGGCCACGGCTGTCGCCGCCGCCAAAGCAATGGGTTTAGGTGTGTGTGGTGTTGATTTACTTCAGTCAAACAGTGGCCCAGTAGTTATGGAAGTTAATTCCAGCCCAGGGCTTGAAGGAATCGAAAAGGCAACCGGTAAAGACGTAGCCGCATTGATTTACGATCACATTGAAAAAAATGCCAAGCCATTTAAGACTCGCACTATCGGCAAAGGCTAAGAAATATCATGAAGATGCGTAAAATAACCGTAGCTGGGCATGATATAGCCCCTGACAGCTCGATTGATATAGACATGCCAATTGTGCGTTTATACACCGATACAGATATTAGTATGCCGATTCACGTTAGGCGCTCTAGAAAAGACGGGCCGACTCTTTTTGTATCGGCTGCGGTACACGGTGACGAAATAAATGGTATCGAAATCATTCGTCGCTTACTGCGTTTAAAGTCTTTTAAATTGACTTCTGGCACCTTGATATTGGCGCCAATGGTGAATGTTTATGGCGTGCTCAATCAGAGCCGATATATGCCCGACCGACGAGATTTAAATCGCTCGTTTCCAGGTTCAGAAAAAGGCTCATTGGCGGGTATCGTTGCACACACATTCCTGAATGAAATTGTTAAACAGTGCGATTACGGAATAGATTTGCATACCGGTGCAATTCATCGCTCTAACCTTCCGCAGATAAGAGCCAACCTA
>JAWUZB010000055.1:0-8056 GCA_034110505.1 Gammaproteobacteria bacterium | reverse complement strand
CCCCAAGTAATATAAATCTTTTGGCCTTTTATCAGGTAATGATCTTCATTCGGGGTAGCCTTAGTTTTCAGGTTTGATAAGTCTGAACCCGCGTGTGACTCTGTAAGATTCATGGTTCCCGACCAATTTGCACTAATCATGTCGGGTAAGAATTTCTCACGCAGCTCTTCACTACCATGTGCCACTAAAGCGTCAATCGCGCCAGCACTTAGCATTGGGCAAATAGCCAGTGCCATGTTTGCACTATTCCAGAATTCACTTGCCACCATGTGTAGGGTAAATGGTAAACCTTGACCACCATACTCTGTCGGTTGTGCCAGACTCAACCATCCGTTTTCGATAAACATTTTATACGCTTGCTTAAAACCATCCGGTGTTTTTACCTCACCATTGCTAGCCTTACTGTGTTGAATATCACCAATACGATTTAATGGCGCGATCACATCAGCCGCGAACTTACCGGCTTCTTCGACCACTGCATCAATTAGCTCAGGCGTTGCTTCGGCAAAATCCGGGATAGAAGTAAGTTGATCAATATTCAATAAATCATTGATAACAAATGAAATTTCAGAGATAGGCGCTTTATAATCAGCCATTGGGATTGCCTGCAGATAGATAAGTTAAAATTTACCCAACAGAACTTACTTGTTTGCAACAAGTAAGTCAATTAGCCGAGCATAACTAGTCAGTATATCGATGCTCGCAGTTACTCTCATTTAAACTAGTTTTGGGTTAAACTGCAGCCTTAAATTTTGATCACATCTGACGTAACGTGGAAATCAAAAACCCAAACTCAAAACCGCTAGACCTAACGCGCAACAAGGATGCCACCACCGGTCGTCGCCGTGACTGCACTAAGCACGAGGCTATATTGCAAGCGACGCGCGAATTAATCGTGGAAAAAGGCTATCGCTCACTATCTTTAAAATCAATCTCTAGCCGATCTAAGGTGTCACGAAATGTACTCTACAATTGGTGGGATGGTGACATTAGGCGCATTGTAGAAGAAGCCCTACTGCCTAATGTCGAGGCTTGGGCGATGCCCGACAATGGCAACTTTAAGCAAGATATAGAACAGTTTCTCGAGCTCACTATTGATGCAATTCATAAGCCAGATGTATTAAAAGGCTTTCTTATCCTGAAATCTGAAATAGCCAATGATAAGGATCAGCTGAGCCAGACTAGTCGGTATTTTCGAGCACCGCACGCAAAATTGCTTGGGCGAATAATTAAAAACGCCGAACAACGTGACGAAATCACTAAAGGCTTAGAGCCTAAACATATCGCGCAGATGATTTCCGGTAGCGTCATGCAGTTTGCCATCAGCAACACACTTGGCCGACGCAAGACCAAAGCGGTGCTGTGTGAGTTTGTACTAAAAATTGCCGCTAAACAGCTCGCAACTTAAGGTCAAGAGTCAACTCTAGACTCTCGGGATTGTATACATATAAGAGACAAATAAATCTTTTTATGCATAATTTGTTTGAAAAAAAGCGATATTGTTGACAATATTGTCCTTAAACGGCACACTTCTCAACCTTATGAGTAAACCCTCCGCCCACATTATAAGCACCGCGCCCCAAGGCGACGATAGAACCTTAAGTGGTCAAACCACTGTGGCTTTACGCGAGGCCATAATCAATGGTGATATCGCACCCGGTGAAAAGCTCAATGAGCCTAAATTAGCCGAGCAGTTTAAGGTAAGCCGTGGACCATTGAGAGAAGCGATTAGACGCTTGGTAGCAATGCGCCTGGTTCGACATATACCTAATGTTGGTGCCACGGTGGTCACCCTTGAGCTACAAAGTATTTTAGAGCTGTATGATGTACGTGAAGCCTTAGAGGGCAAAGCCGCAGCGCTAGCAGCCGAAAACATGAGCGAGCACGATATTGCAAAATTGCGAGAACTGCTGGAAGTTCATCGCCAGCATTCCGAGGACAACGCTGGCGAATACATGCAAACCGACGGTGATTTTGATTTTCACTACCAAATCATTAAAGGTAGCGGCAACCAACTGCTAACAGACCAGTTATGCGATGAGCTGTATCATTTGATTCGTATGTTTCGCGTTCAGACCAGTCGGTTTAAGTCAAGGTCGGACCGCGCGTTGATTGAACATGAGCAATTAATCTATGCAATAGAACAACGTGACCCGCAGCTTGCGGAGATGCTTATGCGTAAACATATAACTCGAGCAAAAGCCTCTATAAAGCACGCATTAAGTAATACCGAGCTCGATAATACTGACTCTATTTAGATTTAAAACATCGAAATTAGTGCTAATTCGTTTTAACCGAAGAGAACTACCATGTCCAAGCAGATAACTCCAGGCCAGCGCTTTCGCAACGCTTTAGTCGACAATTCGCCGTTACAAATAATGGGTACTATCAATGCCTACACGGCGCTGATGGCGACCAAGATAGGCCATCAGGCAATCTATATATCGGGTGGCGCTTGCGCCAATGCATCGTACGGTCTGCCAGACTTAGGCATGACCAGTATGAATGATGTACTCGAAGACGCGAGACGTATTACCGCTGTGGTCGAGACTCCATTAATGATCGATATCGATACCGGATGGGGTGGCGCGTTTAATATCGCGCGAACCATCAAAGAAAGTATTCGCGCCGGTGTTGCGGCGGTTCATATAGAAGACCAAGTTGCGGCTAAACGCTGCGGGCATCGCCCCAATAAGGAAATAGTAAGTACTGCGGAAATGGTCGACCGCATTAAAGCAGCGGTAGATGCAAAGACGGACGACAGTTTCTTCATTATGGCTCGCACGGATTCTTACGCCGGTGAAGGCTTGCAATCGGCGGTTGATCGCGCGGGGGCTTATGTGGACGCTGGTGCTGACGGTATTTTCGCCGAAGCAATGGCAACTCTAGAGGAATATACCGCCTACGACAAAGCAGTTGACGCTCCATTACTAGCGAACATGACCGAGTTCGGCATGTCGCCGTTGTTTGATATCAGAGAGTTAGCCGCCCACGGTGTAGACATGGTGCTATACCCGCTGACCGCGACCAGAGCAATGAATAAGGCTGCCGAAACAGTCTATCGAGATGTGCTTGAGAAAGGCCATCAACGCGACGTAGTCGATGCCATGCAAACACGCATGGAATTGTACGACTATTTGAATTATCACGATTATGAAGATACCTTAGACAAGTTGTTTTCAGACCGAAAATCTTAACAGGCAAACACTATGGCAACTGATAAAAAACTTTCTGGCGCTGGCTTACGTGGCCAAGTCGCTGGTCAAACCGCTCTTTGTACCGTCGGCACTCAAGGCTCAGGCCTAAATTATCGCGGCTATGATGTCGACGACCTAGCCGACAACTGCATTTTTGAAGAAGTGGCTCACTTGATTCTTAAGGGCCACCTACCAACTCAGCTTGAGCTAGACGTTTACCAAAGCAAACTTATTGGCTTACGTGGCCTACCGGTAGCGCTTAAAGCTGGATTAGAACTTATTCCAGCCGACGCTCACCCAATGGACGTAATGCGCACCGGTGTATCTTTACTCGGTAACCTAGACCAAGAAACTAGTTTTGAGCAACAAGGTGACAAAGTAGATCGCATCTTAGCCCTACTCCCTGCCATGGTTGTTTATTGGTATCGCTTTGTCAAAGACGGCACTCGCGTGAGTACCGATACCGGAGCGGCCACTCTTGGCGGTCATTTTTTGCACATGCTACACGGTAAAAAACCAAGCGAGTTGCACCAGCAAGCGATGAACGTATCATTGATTCTTTACGCCGAGCATGAGTTCAACGCATCGACTTTTAATGGTCGCGTAGCCGCATCGACTTTAACTGATATTCATTCAGTAATTACCGGCGCAATTGGGACATTACGTGGGCCACTTCACGGTGGTGCAAACGAAGCGGCAATGGAGATGATTGAACAATGGTCATCAGCCGACGAAGCCGAAGCTGCGATGCTGAAGATGCTTGCCAACAAAGAACTGATTATGGGCTTTGGTCACGCGGTATATAAAGAACGCGACCCGCGCAATGCGATTATCAAAAAATGGGCTGAGAAGCTTGCCGCTGACGCCGGTGATGAGGTTCTTTATCCAGTATCAGTTCGCTGCGAAGAAGTAATGAAGCGGGAAAAAGGCATGTTTTGTAACGCCGATTTCTTCCATGCATCCGCCTATAGCTTTATGGGCATCCCGACCGGGTTGTTCACCCCAATTTTCGTAATGTCACGAGTAACTGGATGGGCGGCACATGCCTTTGAGCAACGCGCGAATAATCGGATTATTCGACCAAGCGCTGAGTACACCGGCCCTGAACATCGTAGGGTCGAGCCAATTAGCCAACGCGGTTAAGGATAAACGTGTTGATCTACTAAATAAAAAAGGCTGAGCTAACTCAGCCTTTTTTATTTAGGAAAACCCTAGAGCTATACCGAGTCGAACAACTTGACATCAGGAGCAGCCGCCATGCAGCTGCCCATTTGGGCACCAAGGCGCTTGAAATATTCAGTCTTCCCATGAGCCGCTAAGGCCTCTTCGTCAGCGTATTGCTCAAGTACCATATACGATAGAGAATCTTCTCGAGACTGGTGTAGTGCGTAAAAATTACAGCCGTCTTCATTACTATTGACCGCCTCTTGCAGTTGTTTAAATATTGCTTCGAACTCTTCATTTTTACCCGCTTGAACGCGTAGAACTGCGGTAACTCCAATTGCCATTTCGTGCCTCTTTATTATTTTAATGTTGTGGTTAAAGGTTACTCCAACAGTATCGCACAAGATCAATAAGGTTCGCCTTCACCTTTGACTCGATCATAGAATTCGATTTTACGATATCGAAACTGGCCCCAATTCTTCGCCTTTTATTTTGTCTTACCGTAAGTGCCTTGCAGCCATTGGCTTTACTTTTACCGCAGCCATTAACATACTCAACGCCTATATTTAGCATTACAAACAAGTAGTCTGCCTATGAAATTCAAACGTGTCTCTAAAGTAAACCTTGGATTTCTACCGACACCTGTAGTTCAACTCTCGCGCCTTAGTGCAGTTCTTGGTGGGCCAGAAATTTTAATCAAGCGTGATGACCTAACCGGCCTAGCTTTTGGCGGCAATAAAACTAGAAAGTTAGAATTTATTTTACGAGATGCGATTGCCAACCAGTGTGACACTATCATTACTGCGGGTGCATCACAGTCTAATCATTGTCGACAAACGGCCGCCGCAGCGGCTTTCTTACAACTTGAATGCCACTTGGTACTTGGGGGGCAAGCACCTGACATTGCTAATGGCAACTTATTACTTGATAGCCTTTTGGGTGCTCATATTCACTGGGGTGGCGCAAATCGTAAGGGTGAAGATATTGGCGTAATTTTTGACCAGTTAAAGGCCAAGGGCAAGAAGCCTTACGTAGTTCCCTATGGAGGCTCAAATGAGCTAGGCGCGTACAGCTTTGTTCCTGCCTTAGAAGAACTGGAGATGCAACTAGATACTGAAACGCTTACGCATATTATTTTTGCCTCAAGCTCTGGCGGCACTCATGCCGGCCTGATGTTGGGAAAAGCACTGCTAAACAGGAAATATCAATTAGTCGGAGTAAATATTGATAAAGGAGAAATGGATAAAATACCTTTTAAACAATTAATTCTTAATCTGGCGAATAAGACAAGTAAATACATAAGCTCTGATGTTGAATTTAATAATAGCGACGTAACGCTCGATTGCAATTATATTGGTGATGGTTACGGCATTATGAGTGACCTTGAAAAAGAGGCCATTGCGCTAACTGCAAAACACGAAGGTATCCTTTTAGACCCAGTCTATACAGGCCGAGCAATGGCGGCTTTAATTGATATGATCGCTACTGGCAAGCTGACCAAAAAGGACAAGGTGTTGTTTTGGCATACCGGTGGCGCCCCGGCGTTATTTGCCTATGCTGACTCACTAGGATGTGGGAAACAATAAAGCGAATGGAATTCTGAATAAGTAGCTAGTAGAATTAGCCGCCTCACCGTCTCGATTTTTAGCGCTTTGTCTGTTTCGACTCAGGGCGATTAGCGAATAATAATAGTAAATAACAAATTTAAATCTTTGCCAACACAACATTAAATTGAAATAGCTCAGTTTTACTTTTCCGCGTCGCGATAAGTGTTGATTGCAAATCAACAGGGAGTTCATTCAGTAATTTATCAACATCATTTAGCGGCTCACCATCAAAATACATTTGGGTCGTGATTTCTCTGTATCCGCGACGTGACACTTTGAAGTGAATATGTGGCGGGCGTGTCCAGTTTTCACTTACAGGATACGCACCAGGCTTTACAGTTTTAAATCGAAAGCGGCCTTCATTATCGGTCTTAGTGATTGCCCAGCCCTGAAAGTTGGGGTCGAGCGGCGCTGGGTTGGAATCTCGCTCGTGAGCATATCGTCCGGCGGCATTGGCTTGCCAGATATCAACAACTGCGTTTGCTATAGGCGCATTTAAATCGTCTAGGACCAGTCCTGTTACGGTAATTATTTCTCCGTTTGCCGATGCCTCTGAATCGCCATACATGGTTAAATCAATGTCTTTATCACCTTGTTCGATGATTGGATAGAATGGCCCCTCGGTGTGCGGTGGAGTCACCGTAAGTGCCGACTGTGCTGCAGCCGTAAATGCGAATCCAGCCCCTACCAAGGAGCTACTTCCCAAAAACTGGCGACGCGAAAAGTTGGAGAACTTCATATGATTCCTCAGCTGTATAAACACTATTCTATAGTTTCTTAACATACGCCTAATGCTAAAGCGTGGCTAGCACGATAAATGAAGATTAAGATGTCAGCCTAGAATCATGATTGCCTGCTTTGGGCTGTGAACTCAACCGGTCGACGCAACACCTGCGTTAAACCTTTCAGATTGCTACTTCGAGAGGCTTCAAAGATCGCTACAGCGTCATTCGCATCTGTCTTTTGACCTTGACGAAAGCCTTTAACAAAGCGAGGTGAGATAAGCACCACTTCATGCCCATGTTGCTTCGCAACACGGGCCCAATGCTGAGCGCCGCCGAAGGTTTCCATAACCAATTTCATGGGCTTGGGCCGAGTAATCAGAATTTCAAACTGACGACGTGAGTAAGCCCGATTCTTACTCGATTGCTGGTTGTTGGTAAATTGAACGCATTGGAACGAAGTTTTTGCTATATCAGCGGCAATTACGGTACGATGTGTCATATATATATGGACTCTAGGTTGTTTGTTGTAAAACTACTTTACCCCCTTTCGGGGTAGAGTCCATACATTCAGCGTAGCCTAAGGATGACAAGTATTCAATCTCAGCTTTGGGCAGCTTTCTGTCTTTTCGCGCACAGATGTTTGATTAAGTGAAATGACTGTAGAATACCTCTACCAGCAAAATAATAAATAGTGATACTAATGGAAGAACCTGAGCTAGCAGCCGAGATAGCAAACTTACTTGGACAACAGGCTCAGTGCGTTCTAGCTACGGTGGACGATACCGGTCCATGTCAGCATGTAATGGCATATGCATACAGCGAAGACCTTTTCACAATTTACCTTGCAACTTACATGGATACGCGTAAGTTTCGTAACATGCTATCAAATCCTAAAGTTAGTATGATATGGGACAATCGTAAAGGCGGCATCCAGGATCATATCGATGGACATTCACTTACGGTAACAGGAATAGCTGAGTTGCTTGAGGGACAAGCACAAGATAAACCTCGTGCTGCGATCCTTTCAAGAAATTCGACACTAGATAAATTACTATCTCAAGAAAAATGTCGATTATTTTCGGTTGTTCTGGAAGAATATACACTGACCAGGGGTTATGACCACGTCTTTAAATTTGGTCGTAGTTCTCGAGCAGTTAGCTAATAAAAAACACGTCCAGAGGCCGATGATGGAGACACTCGACGACCTCCTAACGACCGTTAAGGGCAGAGGCTGTGTAAAAACGTGATTCGTATTATAATAATTCCTTTCCGCTGGAGATGAATAATGAAACGTTTTATCGACCCCGAGTCTCGCGGGCAAGCGACACTATTTCCTGAGCGAATCGAAGACTATATTGACGAA
>JAWUZB010000054.1:0-11690 GCA_034110505.1 Gammaproteobacteria bacterium | reverse complement strand
GTTTTAAGCCATACTAATGCGCACGTTTATTTCGATTCAGCGGTGATGTTCGTGTTTTTTCTATCGGTTGGCCGGTACATCGAAATGCGCGCAAGGCATAAGCTTTCAGGCTCGGGATTTGATGTTCAAGCATTACTTCCGCAGGAAATCGAGGTGCAAAGGGCGCAACAACAGCAAATGCTGTCGATACTAATTAAACCGGCTGAGGTTATTGTTGGTGATCAGCTTCAGCTCCGAGCGCATAGCATCGCTCCCTTCGATGCCAAAATTACCGGTGGCTTAGGTCAGTTTGATGAATCTTTACTTAGTGGTGAGGCGCTTGCCGTGAATAAATCCGCAGGCGACGTGGTGCTAGCCGGTAGCCGCTTACTCAGCGGTATTGTTATGCTAGAGTCGACTGGCAGTTGGTCAGATTCGTCGATTGCTAAGGTGCAACAATCTATACAGTCTGCCGAGCGTTCAAATCAGCAAGAGCAGGCGCGGACTCAATTGATCAGCCGTTATTTTATCCTCGCTGTATTGCTCCTCACTGTGGTTGTTGCCAGTGCTTGGTTGCTTATTTCACCGGACAGAGTATTCGAAGTTTGTTTAGCAATGTTAATTGCATCATGCCCTTGTGCCTTTGCATTGGCCGCGCCAGTTGGACGTAGTGCTGCGATCAATTCATTAAGGCGTAAGGGTGTTCTGTTGACTAGCAACGCGGCGCTCGATTCTCTGTTAAAGGTAAGTCGGTTTTGCTTTGATAAAACCGGCACATTAACGCGTGGTCGTCCTTCGATTTTCAACCTTAACGCTATTGGAAATCTCAGTGAGGATAGATGCCTAAAGATCGTTGCCTGCATCGAAAAAGGCTCGAATCATGTCTTATCAAGCGCATTCAATGATATTTATACGGATATTTGCGCGACTAATTTTAACGAGGAAGTAGGGCAAGGAATAACCGCGATTATCGATGGCGACCGATATCGAGTAGGTAAGCGAAGTTGGGTATTGTCTTATTTACCTGATAACGGCCAAGGCATTGAAATGATGACTACATCTAGTCGTTCAGAAATATTACTGGCTGACGCTAATATGGTGTTGGCAATTATACAATTGCAGGATGAAATACGGCCATCGGCTGGGGTATTTCTGTCGACTCTCAGAGCTCATAAACCTAGCCATTCGGAGCCAACTGTTACAATTACTGTATTGAGTGGCGATAATTCATTATCGGTTAAAGCCTTGTGTGACGAATTGGCTATCGTGGATTTTAAGGCAGGCATGTTACCCACGGACAAACTCAAACAAATCCGCGAGTACCAATCTCGTGGTGAGCTGGTTGCAATGCTGGGTGACGGCATTAATGACGCACCCGTATTAGCAGCGGCTGACGTAAGCATAGCCATGGCCTCAGGCAGCGAACTGGCATTGAATAATGCCGACGTGGTTCTGCTTAATGGTAATCTAGAAAATCTTGGCAGCCTGATTGTTACCGCCAAGAAAGCCGCTACTATTACTAAACAAAATTTAGTTTGGGCACTTATATACAACGCAATAGCCTTACCTTTAGCAGCCAGCGGGTTACTAACCCCTTGGTTAGCCGCCTTAGGTATGTCACTTAGTTCGGTGATAGTGGTTTTGAACGCATTGCGTATTCGAAACACTCGATTAACGAGTTCACTTACCTGATGACAGAAGGCCGTCAATGGAAATAATTTACCTAATGATCCCGCTGAGTTTAGTACTGCTTGTGGTCGCAATTTGGGCTTTTTTTTGGGCCACAAAGAGTGGTCAGTTCGACGACCTAGATTCGCCGGCATTGTCGATCTTGGATGACCCTGAAGAACACAATAATGAGTCTCTTTAACAATCATTTAATCAACAACCTTTGGCCTAATTAGTGACCTTTCTATCTGCTCTAATTTTAGGTTTGCTAGCGGGTGCACACTGCGCGGGCATGTGCGGAGGTTTGCAAATGGCGATGCAAGCGGGTGGTCCACACGAGGCAACGCTTAGGTCACGCAGGGACGCGTTCATCCATCTTCTGCTAATGAATGCTGGTCGTATTCTTACCTACGTTGTAGCTGGGGTGGTTTTTTCTTACATCGGTTACGCCACCCTTGATGGACTGAATATAACAAATAGTGCTCGTTGGTTGAGAGTAGCGACGGGGGTTGTGATCTTTCTAATTGGCTTGCAAATATTTTTGGGTAAGCGCAGACCATTTCAATTTATTGAACCATTGGGTGCTGCAGTATGGCGTCCAGTGAGCAAACTAATTAAACATAAGGGTAATCGTAAAAGCCAATCGCTTATCACTGGTATTGCGTGGGGTTTCTTACCCTGCGGCTTAGTCTATAGCGTTTTGTTTGTAAGTGTTTTTTCAAATGATGTTTTAGCATCAGCACTAACCATGTTGGGCTTTGGTTTGGGTACTATGCCAGCGCTAATATTTAGCGGTTTACTTTATAAGCGTTTCAAAGAATCGGTCAATAGTCGGTCTTTTCAATGGGCTGGCGGTTTATTTTTTATGCTTGGTGGTTCTCTGATATTGAGCGCGCCATATTGGGTTAATCTAGACTTTATGCGCGGCTATCCAGAATTATTGAACCTGGCTTTTTGTATAACTTGATAGGTTATATTTAGTTTCCAGTGTTCTCTCTAAAGCCTTATAAAAATATAGAAGATTTCTATATACCGCTGGGGTGATGCCAAGATGCGGCTACATTATTAGTAAGCAGATTGATCTGTTTGGTCCCGACCGGTGAGTAACTAGACCGTCCAGGAATCTTACTTTGCGATGTTATTGCCTTCCAGCAAGTGCTGATTCATTAGCATTGATGAGGCTGTTCGATAGGGTCGAGCAGGCAATGATATAATGATAAAAGAACTATTAATAAAAGTGTGGTGATGTTTTATGGATGCAAGTTTTTGGCATAGACGTTGGGCGACCAATGACATCGCTTGGCATGAGCGTAGCGGCAATGGATTGTTGGTAGAACACCTCAAGGCATTGTCAATTAAGCCGGACGGCCGTATTTTCGTTCCACTATGCGGCAAGACACGTGATGTCGGCTGGCTACTAGGGCAGGGCTACAAAGTAGTCGCTATTGAACTGAGCGAAATGGCCGTAGAGGCGCTATTTGAAGAGCTTGTAGTCGATGCTAAGGTCACACAAGTCGGTGCCTTTAAATCTTATGAAGCATCTAATCTAGAGGTTTTTTTGGTGATTTTTTTGACCTTACATCTGAGTTGATCGGCACCGTCGATGCTATTTTTGATCGCGCGCCTTTGGTCGCTTTACCACTTGAAATGCGGCTGAAGTACACTCATCATCTGGCTAAAGTTACGTCTAACGCTGAGCAGCTATTAGTTGTCTTTGAATATGATCAAATGCAGATGAACGGACCTCCATTTTCAATATCATCGGATGAAATTGATTCACATTACAGCCATATCTACACTGCGACTCAGTTAAGTAGTGTCGATTTCAGTGGTCAATTACGTGGTGATTTTGCGGCGCAAGAAAATGCGTATCTTCTGCAACCGAAAGCCATGTTGACTGAATAATGGGCGTTCGATTTTTTGTAATATTTCATCTTTAGGCTATTGAGTAATGGTTAAGCCAGCGTGAGGTCAAGGGGTTTATAAAAATCGGCTAAAACTTGAACTGATAATATTGCGCGCGGCGTTTATCATGGGGGAATTCGTGACCGTCGCCTTAAAAGCTTATTACGGGCCGACTATTAAGATCTATGCTTCTGGCGACGGTAAATAGTAAGCTCAATCGTTTTAGTCAAAAAGGGGCGTTTTCTATTCTCGGTTTCATCCGCTATCATAACCCTCGGGTTAAGTGCTTAAAATTGATTGGGTTTTTGTTATGCCGATAAGGCTTATATGGTTTGGTGTCTTGTTACTTTGCTACCTAGCGGTATGCTTTTCAATACATTTGGCGCTGCATAAATCGACTCTTGAGTTATCTTCGTACCGAACTATGATCGCTTCAATCTCGGGTCGTATTCACGATCCGATGAGCCAATATGAACTTCAGCATCTGTCCTCACAAGTATCTAAAATTGAGTTCGGCGGGGATCTTCGATCTCTTGGCTTGAACTTTGATGCTAAGTCTCTGGCTTATTATTTAAAACCCACAACATTTGATATGAGTTCTAACTTGGCATTACTCAATGATGGAAGGGTTCGGGCAGCTCAGGTGAAATTTGACTCGTTGTCGTCAAAGATCGGTATCGTCTACGCCAGGCGCTTACAGCTCTTGGCCACACTATCTCAAATTGCCGGTGCGGTTGGTTTATTGTTACTGTTGATCTTCGCTTGGCTATGGAAAAGGTCAAGCGGTCATTGGAGTGAAGAAATATCGGTGCTCAGTGACGAGCCGGAAGACCATGCTCTATCAAGCTTTGAGGACTATTTACAATCGGTTTTGGCAGAGGAAGTGAAATTCTCAGGTCATCGCGCATCACTTACCTGTAAAGGGTTCGACCAAGACCATATTCCTAGCGCGATCAGAGAGACCGCTGAGCTGATAGCAGAGCAATTAGTACGTAACAGTATTGAACATGGTGGGCGGCCGGCCGAGATGCGATTATTGGCTGGCAAGACTGATTACCTCTCTGTTCGGGTTACGATTGAAGAAAATGAGACTGACTGGCTGCTGTCCGTTTGGGATAATGGAGAGGGCTTAGATGGTATCGCTATTTTGAAAAGGGCTATTAGCTTAAAGCTTATCGGCCAAGCAGTGGCGACCTCATTAGCTCCAGAGCAGCGGATTAAACTTATATTTTTATCTGGTTTTACAAGCCGTGAGGCCACTGTGTCAGTTGCTGAAAACCACAAATCGCTATCACAAATGCGTGAACTGTCTAAACGGTTTAATGCTGTCATGTCAGTACAAAACCGCTTCGGAGACTATTGTCAACTATCAGTGCGCTTCACCAAGGGTTAACGCTATAGAGTGCAACGCTATGTGTCTGATTGAACAACGTTTTTCATAGTAAAAAAAATTTTCGACTGAAAATAACCGCTAATTCCGCATTACTGGTTCAATTAAAGCCCCCGAAAGCCTAGCAATTCGTGGAGGTTACCCTATAATCTCGCTTTGTTTTTGGGCTAACCAACCTCTTGATATCTAATGAATTTACGTAATATTGCGATTATCGCGCACGTTGACCACGGTAAAACTACTTTAGTAGACAAACTCCTTCAGCAATCTGGCACCTTCGATGACCGTGCAGAGCTGGTTGAACGTGTTATGGACAGCAACGATATCGAGAAGGAGCGCGGCATCACTATTCTTGCAAAGCCGACTGCTTTGACATGGAAAGACTACCGAATCAACATTGTTGATACGCCAGGTCACGCAGACTTCGGCGGCGAAGTAGAGCGCATTCTATCCATGGTTGACTCAGTGTTATTACTGGTTGATGCGGTTGATGGTCCAATGCCACAAACTCGCTTTGTAACCCAGAAGGCGTTCGAGCATGACTTGAAGCCAATCGTCGTAATTAACAAAATTGACCGTGAAGGCGCACGTCCCGATTGGGTTCTAGACCAAACTTTCGATTTATTCGATATGTTGGGTGCGACTGATGAGCAGTTAGACTTTCCGGTTATCTACGCGTCGGCAATCAACGGTTATGCGACTGATGATCACACCAATCTTACTGATAATATGGATATGTTATTCCAAACTATCATTGATCGTGTACCGCCACCGCCAGTTCAACTTGATGAACCATTTCAAATGCAAATTTCCCAGTTAGACTATTCGTCTTACTTGGGTGTAATCGGTATTGGTCGTATTAAAAATGGCTCGATTAGAACTAACGGTCCAGTAACTGTTGTTGATAACGAAGGCAAGACTCGTAATGGTCGCATTGCTAAGATATTTGGCTTTAAGGGTATTGAGCGTATCGAAATTGAAGAAGCTCACGCGGGCGATATTGTCGCGGTAACCGGTATGGAAGAGTTATTCATCTCTGAAACGATTTGTGATCGTTCTGCGGTTGTAGCTCTCCCCGCATTGACGGTAGACGAGCCGACTGTGACCATGACCTTTCAGGTAAACACTTCACCATTCGCTGGGCAAGAAGGTAAGTATTTAACCTCTCGTCAGATTCGCGAACGTTTACAAAAAGAACTATTGCACAACGTTGCCTTACGCGTGGAAGACACGGCAGACGCTGAGAAATTTAAAGTATCTGGTCGTGGCGAATTACACCTCTCTGTTTTAATTGAAAATATGCGTCGTGAAGGTTACGAGCTGGCGGTGTCGCGTCCTGAAGTTATTTTCAAAAATGTCGGTGGTGAAATCCATGAGCCATACGAAATTGTGACGATTGATGTCGATGATGAGCATCAAGGCACCATCATGAAGGCCTTACAGGAGCGCGGTGCTGATTTAGAAAATATGACGCCAGATGGTAAAGGCCGTGTACGCCTAGACTTCCTGGTTCCTTCACGAGGTTTAATCGGTTTTCAGACTGATTTTATGACTATGACCTCGGGGGCTGGATTGATGTATCACGTATTCGATCGTTACGCACTTAAGAAAAATAAGTCTTTTGGTCAGCGTAAGAACGGTGTATTAATTTCAAATGGTACCGGTAAAGCGCTTGGCTTTGCGATCTTCAACTTACAAGATCGTGGCAAGATGATGATCACTGCAACTCAGCAAGTCTATGAAGGCCAAGTGGTAGGTGTTCATTCTCGCGAGAATGATTTAACGGTTAATCCATTAAAAGGTAAGCAGTTGACTAACGTTCGTGCCTCGGGAACCGATGAAGCATTGCGTTTAGTTACGCCAATTAAACATACCTTAGAGTCGGCTCTTGAGTTCATTGACGATGATGAGTTGGTTGAAATTACGCCAGAAAGCATTCGCATACGTAAGCGCTTTTTAAATGAGAACGATCGTAAACGTGAAGGTCGTCTGCCAAAGGCCTAGTTTCTAATTTAAAAAAGGGTTCGATCTCGAATCCTTTTTTTGTTTAGATCAAGGATCATTTCCGACAATGGTTATTTACGACTTAATATGTGATTCTCAGCATGAATTTGAAGGTTGGTTTAACAACTCTGATGATTTAGCCTCACAACAAGAAAAAGCGATTCTGCGTTGCCCTGTATGCGATTCTCTTGATGTTACTAAGAAAGTAACCGCCTCGAAGCTAGCAAAGAAAAGCAATTCAACGGCAGCAAGTAGTACTCAACAACGCCATGCTGAGCCTGTAACTAATTTAAACGCTGGCTCTATAGAAGCCTATAGCCAGCTGCAAAGTATGTTGACTAAGGTGCACGAATTCATTGATTCGAATTTTGAGGATGTTGGCAACAAGTTTGCCGATGAAGCGCTACGCATGCATCGTGGTGAGAAAGAGCTAAATAATATTAGAGGCACTGCAAGTGCCGAACAGCTAAAGGATTTAGCCAACAAAGGTGTTACCGCGCTGCCGTTACCTACAAAGCCCGTTGACAAGAAAAAACTAAATTAACGAGTAGCCTAATTACAGGGTTATCGCCCCTTATTGCAATCGCTTAGCCTGATGGGTGGCGAGTCCAATTAACGCCCTTGTCTGATCAAAGCCCTTGTCTGATCAATCCGACAACAATACCTTCGATCGCGAAGCTTTGAGTTTGTAAGTCGACTTCAATCGGAGCATAGTTGTCGTTTTCGGCGATTAGTGACACAGACGCGGCGTGCCGTCGATAACGTTTTACGGTCACTTCATCATCAATTCTAGCCACGACAATTTGATTGTCTCGAGCGGTATTTGATTTTCGGATAGCGAGTAAGTCATGTTCGAAAATGCCGATGTTAATCATGCTATCGCCACGTACCTTCAGCAGAAAATCAGCTTTTTCAGAAAATAGACTCTGGTCAACGCTGACCATTTTTTGTATGTGCTGGGATGCAAAGATAGGGGCGCCAGCAGCAACATCACCGATAACAGCCATTCCATTACTATTGCCTAGCTCCGGCATGTCGTTGTCAAACATTGAGCTTAAGCGTGCAGATTCGCTAATGAAAATACCTCTAGAGGTACCTGACCTAAGTTCAATATGGCCTTTTTTATGCAGCGCTTTGAGGTGATCTTCAGCAGCATTGGGTGAGCGGAAGCCAAAGTTATCGGCGATTTCTACTCGAGTAGGGGGTGCGCCATTGGCGACCATACATTCAAGAATAAAATCAAAAATTTGTTGCTGACGTTTAGTTAGCGGTAATAGCTCGGTATCTTTCATCAAGCAATCTTAGCAAAGCACTGTTTTAATATCCAGTGTTTTATTTAACTAAATGTTATCAATCTCTGAGTAGCGAGAAAATCAGTCAGCATAAACATCTATCGGCAGTGCATTTGTTGGTAAGGTTTGTCGCTATGATTGTTTCAGCACTATGTGCGATTGCGGTAAGTGATGCGGCCTTTGGTCAGATCGTAAGGTGTTAGTTCAACCGTAACCCTGTCTCCACGTAAAATTCGAATGTAATTTTTACGCATTTTGCCAGAGATGTGCGCGTGTACCACGTGCCCATTTTCTAGTTCAACTTTAAATTCAGTATTCGGAAGTGCATCAATGACGGTGCCTTCCATTTCAATTTGATCTTCTTTTGCCACGTTATCTATTTAACTCTTAAGTAACTCTATTAGGTTTTTGCTTGTTATTCGGGTTGCCAGCTTTACGCCTTTCAACCCGTCTAAAAAGCGGGGCTATCATGCCCCATATACGCTGATAAATAAAGCCTTTACTGGGTATTTCAAGGTCATTGTCGGAGAATAGAATTAGAGTTCCAATTCTTGCCATTGGCGATCTATGTAGCCCTGCAAGGGTTTGAATTTGCGTTTGTAATCCATTTTTTGCGAGCCATCGATCCAGTACCCCAAATAAACGAAAGGAATGTTCTGTGTTTTCGCCAGCTTTAGCGTGTACAAGACGGCATAGGTGCCGAGGCTCCTATTACTGTGGCTCGGGTCAAAGAACGTGTAGACCGCGGAAATGCCACCGTCGAATTGATCTAAGACGCTTATACCTATTAGTTCTCCATTAAGTCTAAAACATAAAAATTTAGATCGTGAATAGCTGGCTTTTATAAAACTGGTGTATTTTGCCGTGTCTTCGTCGCACATGCTGCTTTCGGGGTGGCGATGTTGCTGATAGGCAAAGTACATATCAAAATGTTCTTGCTCGAAACGTACTTCCTCGATACTGGCTTGTAAATCAATGTTTTTACGCCAAACACGTTTCTGGCTTCGCGACAGCTTGAATAAGTCGGAGGGAATCCTTACCGATACGCAGGCATTACAACTCGGGCATTTTGGCGAGTAGAGCATTTCTCCACTTCGTCGAAAGCCGGATCGAGACAAGGTTGAAAAAAGATTTTCATCGATTTGATGGTCAGGGTCGACCAAAATTGATGCACTTTTTTGGCCGTCTAAATAAGGGCAGTCGTCGACCACCGTCTCAAACAATCGGATTGGGTTATGTGCGTTAGTCATACTGTAGTTATAACATTGTCAGCAAAGAAGTGCTCGAACCAGTCGGAAAAATTTAGGCTTGGTTTGTCTATATCAGCCCCTTCGATGAGGCTCATGAATTGTTTACGACTAATTTCTACGGCACCGAGTGAAAATAAGTGATCGCTGGCAACTTGGCAATCAATCACCTTAAAACCCGCTGCTGATAACGCTTGGCATAATATAACCAGCGCGACTTTGGAGGCATCGCTAACGCGACTAAACATGCTCTCGCCAAAAAAAGCCTGACCGAGTGCGATGCCATAAAGGCCTCCGACTAAACGATCGTCTTGCCAAACTTCAATCGAGTGTGCGTAATGTTGTTGGTGTAGAGACAAATAAGCCGCATGCATGTCATCGCTGATCCAAGTGTCTTCGACCGCCATGCTTAAATCTTCTTGTCCGCGTAAAGCGCAGGCGCTTATTACCGCGTCAAAGTCTCGATTGCAGGTAACGTTGAACTTTGCCTTCTTGATTGTCTTGGCGAGACTACGAGAAATTTTTACATCGCTTGGGTACAACACCATTCGTGGGTCAGGAGACCACCAAAGAATCGGTTGATCATCGTTGTACCATGGAAATATTCCTTGAGAATAAGCTGACACCAAGGTGTTTAGGTTTAGGTCGCCGCCCATTGCCAATAAACCGTCTTTTTTTGCGTTGTCTACAGCTGGAAAAGTGACAAAATCGAGTTTGTTACTCATTAGAGTTCAGTTTTAAATGGCGAATGGTTATTCATCTGTGTTTGGTAGTTTTTCATATGCTCTTGCTCAGATCCAATAAAATCACCAATCGCTTGCCTAAAGCCCTCATGGGCAATCCAATGAGAAGAGTAGGTGGTATTGGGTTCTAAGCCTCTAGCAAGCTTGTGCTCGCCCTGAGCCCCAGCTTCGAAGCGCTGGTAGCCATTGGCGATACACCATTCAATCGCTTGGTAGTAGCAGGTCTCGAAATGTACGCTGTGAAAATTATCAAGCGCCCCCCAGTAGCGACCATAAAGAGTGTTATCGCTTTTGAAATAGAGTCCACCGGCGATCGTTTGATTATCAAATTCAGCGAATAGAAAAAGTGTCTGTTGATTAAAGTGATGTGCCAGATATTCAAAAAATGCTTTATTTAAATAGGACTGGGCGCCGTAGTGTCGGATAGTTCTAGAATAAAAGCGATACATGGTGTCGACCGCGGCTTGATCGAGTTGATTGGCGCTGAGCCAGCGATAGGTAATACCGGTATCACTAACCCGGCGCCGCTCGCGTTTAATGTTTTTGCGCTTCTTCGAACTCATAATGCTCAAGAAATCGTCAAAGTTTTTGTACCCTCTATTTTGCCAATGAAATTGTGAGCTATGCCGAGTTAAGCACCCTAATTTTTGTAAAGCTTCGGCTTGTCGCTGCTCGACAAACAAGCTGTGAAAGCTTGATAAGCCTCGGCTTTCACATAATTCGATCGCCTTGCCGAGGAGCGCAGCTTCTAATTGCTCACGTTGTTGCGGATCGGCGATTAATAACCGATCACCCGTGGCCGGCGTAAATGGCACTGCGTTTGATAACTTGGGATAATATTCTAAGCCATGACGATGGTGTGCATCAGCCCATGACCAGTCAAATATATACTCACCATATGAGTGTGACTTTATGTAGCAGGGCATAGCGGCAATCAATTGATTACGCTTAGCGTCGGCATAAATAGTGATGTGCGCGCTTTCCCACCCAGCGTCAAGTGACACACAGGCAGTTGTTTCAAGGCCCATCAAAAACTCGTATCGCATGAACGGGTTGTTACTCTCGAGCATGGCATTCCATTGCTCAGCGGAAATATCCCTCAAGCTATTGTGAACAACAATTTCCATAAATTTCTTTAAACTATATACTCTAAAATTAGGCCGCTTAAGCGCCCCGTGAAATCAATTAGAAGATACCCTATGAGTAGTGAAATTAACATTGGCTTAGCGCAGATCAACGTCGTTGTTGGCGGTATAGAAAACAACGTTGACCGTATTATCGAGTTTGCTGACCGCGCCAAAGCAATGCAGTGCGACCTGATGGTCTGCTCTGAATTAGTACTAACCGGTTATCCGCCAGAAGATTTACTGTTGAGACCTGGGTTTAATCGTCGAGTTGAGCAACAGTTGCAGCGCTTATGCGAGACCGTCAGCGGTATAGACTTGATTATCGGATACCCAAA
>JAWUZB010000053.1:0-7664 GCA_034110505.1 Gammaproteobacteria bacterium | reverse complement strand
TTGCCGGTTTTTAGGCTAGTGGTTACTTCAGCAACGTCATTTCCGAGGCTTGATACTATGCCCATCCCCGTTACTACAACTCGTTTCATCGCAACTAATCTCTCTGGTTGTTTAGCTATTGATCATTTACTAGGCGTCGGGTCCAAATAGACCAACTTTTAAATCGTTCATCGTATAGATGAGCTTATCGTCGCAATACACTTTAGCATCGCCGATGCCCATATAGAGTCGGCGGGAAATCACTCGTTTCATTTCAATTTCATAACGCACTTTTTTAGCGCTTGGCTCTACTTGACCGGAGAACTTAACCTCGCCAACACCAAGTGCTCGACCTTTACCGGGGCCGCCATTCCATGACAGAAAAAAACCGACTAATTGCCATACAGCATCCAAACCAAGACAACCAGGCATTACCGGATCTCCTTTAAAATGACAATCGAAGAACCAGAGGTCAGGGGTCACATCTAACTCAGCGACAACCTTACCCTTACCATGCTCACCACCGTCGGCTGTGATCTCGGTTATACGATCAAACATTAACATCGGAGGCAACGGTAAACGTGAAATATCTTGCTCTGGAAGTTCACCATTGCCATGCGCAATAATATCTTCGTAGCTGTAGCTAGGTTGTTGAATCATATTTTTCTCAAGGCCTTTTCGGCTCAATCTTGGTTAAGAGTGCAAGACTAACGTCAAACGTAAAAAATGCAAGTCAGTTAAAGCTATGTGCAGAAGCTTACCACTTTTATGCCACGCAAAACGCGCAACAATAAATCGAAGCATCAGACTACCAAGCCCGACAATACCAACCAAAGCGCAAGCGGCAAACTCACCACCGAGGCAATATTGCCGATCAACACCATCGAAGCGACGGCCTCAGGTTCTCGATTATATTGCTCGGCAAGCATGAAATTTATGATCGCCGGAGGTAATGCTCCGAACAAAATTAAAATACTCTGGTGCAAGCTACTCATGGGGATAAACTGACAAATTATCACGGCTAAACTAATACCAACAATCGGACAAAAAGCAGCCATAACCAACCCTGGCCTTGCCTCATGCCAGGTAACACGAGTTAGCCGGACACCCAGTGAAAACAGCATTAACGGGATAGCCACTCGGCCCAGCATTTCAATCGGCAGGTCAATAACATTCGGCAGGCTGAGATCCAAAGCATTGATCAGGCCACCTAAAAGTACCGCAACAATGATCGGAGTTTTAAGCACTTCAAAGCCGGTTAACTTACCTGAATATATATAAGTGCCTATCGTGAAGCACAGCAAGTTGCCGGCAACCACCAGCATCACGCCGGCGCCCAACGCGTGCTCGCCAAGTGCGAACACATATAAAGGCAAACCTAAATTAGCCCAATTTGAAAACATCGCTGGCGGTGTAAATGCGCGCCATGAAAAGCCCATAATCTTACTCAACCCAAATGCTGCAACACCCGACAACAGCATTAAAATAATACCTGCAACGACTAGATTGATATATTGCAGCGGATAGAAATCATCTTGAATCATCACGTGAAAAATGAGCGCTGGCATAAATACGTCCATGATCAATTGATTCGTAATGCGCATCTCCGGGCGCACCCGCGAGCCGTAAAAATATCCTATCGCGGCAATAATAAAGAGTGGAGCGACAATTGAGAAAATCTGCTGGATCATAATTTTTTAGATTTGGGGCTTCGCGAAAGCTGAGAGTGTACCTGTTTTAGACTATAATTTGGTCAGCAGTAGATTACCATGCCCTCTTTACCGCGACTGAAATCGCTGACTCATTAATTTCGCAAATAACCATGAATTCCAACAAAGACCAAATATACCGATCAGCTCAACTGGCCGAACCTGCACGGCCAGGTAGTTTTGTATTTGACCAGCGCGTAGCATCGGTATTCGCCGATATGATTTCACGCTCGGTGCCTGGCTATCAACAAATATTAGAAATGTTGCCGACCCTAACACGTCACTTCAAAGTAGCAAACAGTAACTACTATGATCTAGGTTGTTCTCTTGGCGCTGGCATGTTGGCAATTTCAGAAGGCCTCGAGCAAATGTCAGGACATATTATTGGAGTCGATAATTCGTCAGCAATGATCGAGCAGGCCAAACATAACCTGTCAGAGCTGGACGCCAAGGCAAGCCGCTATAGTTTGCTCGAGAAAGATTTACTCGAAATTGAGATTGAATCAGCGGCGATGGTGTTAATGAATTTCACTCTACAGTTTATTCCCTTGGCTGAACGCGACGCCTTAATAGAAAAAATTTACGCCGGCTTACACAACGGCGGCAGCCTGGTGTTATCCGAGAAAATTAAATTCAATAACCACAAAACTAACCTCGCCTTGATCGACATACATCACCAATACAAGGCTGACCAAGGTTATAGTCAACTGGAAATATCACAAAAGCGTGACGCAATCGAAAATGTATTGATTGCTGAGACGCTAGAAACGCATACCAAAAGACTTAAAAACGCAGGTTTCAGCGTGGTAACACCTTGGGTTCAAAACCTACAATTCATTTCAATTCTGGCGATTAAATAGCCCAAGTACATGATCAATTTCGATTCCTTTTTCTCGCGTCCAGAGTTTCAACAATGGCACGCTAATTTTCAAACCGCGATTGAACAAAGAGTAGACCCAAAACGTCATGGCGACTTAACAAACTGGCTAAATATCGTCGATTCTTTACCGGCAATCGATAACGCTCATGTAGCGTTAGACCTTGATACCGTTACCATTGGTTCAAAAGGAGTAATCAGCCAAGAACATAAAAACCAATTGCACGAGGCCCTTTTCGCGCTTAAACCTTGGCGCAAAGGCCCGTACCAAATATTTGATACATTTATAGATACTGAATGGAGGTCCGACTGGAAGTGGCAGCGTGTTAGCCCGCACATAACATCACTTAAAGGCCGCGCGGTATTAGACGTTGGCTGTGGCACTGGTTATCACTGTTGGCGAATGCTCGGCGATGGCGCCGACTATGTTCTTGGAATCGACCCATCTATGCGTTTCTTAATACAGCATATGGCGATTCAAAAATATGCGCAGAACCGCAACTTTGACCTATTGCCGATTGGTATTGAGGATATGCCGAGTGCAATGCCAGTGTTTGATAGCGTATTTTCGATGGGTGTTCTTTATCATCGACGAAACCCAATTAATCATCTAGTTGAGTTAAAAAATCTACTCAACAGCGGTGGTGAGCTAGTACTAGAAACCTTAATTATTGACGAAGTTGAGGGAGGCATATTAACGCCTACAGAACGCTATGCACAGATGCGAAACGTCTGGAGTATTATGACCGTAGACAAAATTATCTCGCTAATTGAGCAAGCCGGCTTTACTAATATTCGCTGCGCCGACCAAAATGTAACCTCACTCGATGAACAGCGTCGAACTGAGTGGATGCAATTCCATTCCTTAAAAGAGTTTTTAGACCCAAACGATATTAGTAAAACAATAGAGGGCTACCCAGCTCCTAAGCGAGGCCTATTTATAGCCACCAAAGCATAAATTAGTTAGAGGGTTTCTGAAAATAAAAAGAGCCCGTTAACTCAAAGCTCTTTTACTACTGAAAAAGTTCGCTGAACAAAAATTCAGTTTTCGTTAACTTATAAATTTAGGCACCAACGTTAAGTGCCAAATTTAGGTGCCAAAGTTAAGTGCCTGGTTTAGCATCACTTTTACTAATCACCTTCTTACTTGTCGTGTTCTTCATTAGCTTTGTTTTAGCAGCTGAGGATTTAGCCGCCGAATTCGTACGGCAAAAAGATTTAACACTGCGGCCATCTTTACGTTGATAGCCTTCAACCCAAGCGCATGAAGAGGATTTACTGCAAGCAGAGCTTTCTAAACCCTTACAGGCGCTTGCTGCGGTGACCGGTGCGGCAACCACCATAGGCCCCATCAAACTGAGTGCAATCAGGCTGCGACGAAGCACTGTCGAGTTGGTTTTAATTTTTCTTACTGTGGTTATCATTATCAAAATCTCCATTTTAGATTCACGCATTTAATGCGCTGACCCATTCTTGGGTCGACTGATACTGTAGCGCACCGAATCAAGGCGCGCCTCACCTATCTGGGTGATCTTTCAACAATCCTTGGCAGACCCATCCATGGGCTTGATCATCCGCAACAATTTTCACTTGGAGTCCATGCGAAAGTGCTTACTCAATTTTAAGCCTTGAGCTTGATAGTTCGACGGCACGCCTTGACCATAAAGTCGATCAGGCCTTTCTAGCATTGTTTCATAGACCAGACGTCCAACGTTTTGACTGTCTTCTAGCAAAAACGGCACGTCGAAGCTACGCACCTCTAAAACCGCCCTTGCACCCCCGCCTCCGGCTTCTGCTGCACCGAAACCTGGATCAAAAAATCCGGCGTAGTGAACCCTGAACTCACCGACTAAGGTGTCGTATGGAACCATCTCAGCAGCATAATCGGCAGGCACATGTACCGCCTCTTTCGAGACCAAAATATAGAACTCACCTGGGTCGAGAATAAGTTGCTTAGACTTCGAATACAGCGGCTCCCAGAAATCAGATATCGGCTGAGCGGCCGATTTATCGACATCAATAACACCTGAATGGCGTTTCGCCCTGAAACCGATTAAGCCAGCGTCGTCTCCGGCTAAGTCAACGCTTACCGGAATGCCATTCTTCACTTGTTGGGCGTTTAAATCCAGATCGACTAAACGCTCTTTTTTTTGTAGTTCAAAATGCGCTGCGTCATTAATGGTTGATTCGCCAGAGCGAATTCGCAACTGCGATAGCCGAGAGCCTCGACGCACGAGCACACTAAAGGTTAACGGTGCAATCTCAGCATATAGAGGGCCGCAATAACCCGCAGGCACTTGCTCAAACTCGATTCCATTATCAGTTATTAAACGTGTAAATACGTCTAATCGTCCGGTCGAACTTTTTGGATTACCCGCGGCGGCTAAGTAATCGGGTAAATTTAGACCTTCTTGCAAAGGCACAATATAAACACAGGATTTTTCTAATACCGCGCCCTCACTTAAATCCATGCGATGCATCACCATGTCGTCCAGACAATCGCTTACTTTTCGATCTTTGCCTGGAAGAAATGATGCACGAACGCGATAGGCAATACTGCCCAAGCGCAAATCGATGCTGGCGGGTTGGATTTGATCGCTATCAACGGGGCTATCCAAAGTGATAACCGAATCGTCAATCAATTGCTTTAGGTGCTGTGAAGCTAATGCCCCATTTTGTTCAAATTTCATACTTAAGTTTGCTGCTCGCTTGCTTGCCTGGCCGGTTGGCTCAACTGCTTATCATAACTGCCTGCCCGACTATTAATATTTACCACACTGTATATCTTATTCTTGGGTGAAACTTTTAATCGAAAATAATCGTACGGTTGTTGTAAATAATTGCTTTGTGCTCTAACACTTTGAGCATAGCCCGAGCGAAAACTTTTTGCTCGATATCACGCCCCATTTTGATCATATCTTGAACCGAGGCGCCGGCCAAAACTCGCGCCACATCTTGCTCAATGATTGGCCCTTGATCTAGCTCAGCGGTAACAAAGTGTGAGGTAGCACCAATCAACTTGACGCCGCGATCATAGGCTAATTGATATGGCTTAGCGCCAACAAAGGCGGGTAAAAAAGAATGGTGTATATTGACAATCGGGCAACCCGCCTTATTTATAAAATCAGCACTCAGTACCTTCATGTAACGCGCTAAACCAACATAGTCAGGCTTGTAGCGATGAATAATATCCAGTTGTTTGTTCTCATACTCATGCGTGTCGCCCTGCGTCGCGATAAAGAAAAAAGGCACTCCATGGCGGTCGGCGATTGCGCGCATGCTTTGGTCATTGCCGACGATGAAACGAATATCCACATTTGGAAAATATTTTGCTTCTACTTTATTCAGCATCTCAATCAAAGCATGAGCTTGCTTTGATACAAACAAACCGATTGACTGTCGCCTGGTCATGAAACGCACATCGAAAGTCGCTTGGTAACGGTTTGCTAATTGCATGAATTCGCTAGCGAAAGCGGCTTCATCTTCCCATCGATCATTTAACGCCCACTCAAACCGCGAGAAAAATTGGCCGTCATCGGTGTACTCTGCGTAGCGCGAGATATTCAGCCCACGCTCGGCAAAGAAATTCGCTAACGACGCAATAATTCCGACTTGATCGGCGCAACATAAAAGTAATGACGCGACATTAGACTGGTTAATGGTCTGTGCTACCTGTTTGCTGTTCATAACATTAAATAACGTAGGGTTGTGCTTTCTATGGGATCGACCGAAGCAACATCGGCGCTAGAAAAATCGTGGTTATAATACACCCAAACCTCAGGCCAAGCTAAGGAAGGTGGTCGAAGCCATAAATACGCTGCTGATAAATCAAAAATACCCTAATAATACCTAAATTACTTACTAGAGACCTCAGCATAACTCAGGGACGAAATAAAAATAGCTTGGAATATATCCAATTGAGGCGGAAAACGAGGCTAATAGCTAGCTATTGGCAAGTTTTTCAACAAAAAGTGGAGGCATTACAGGCATTTTTATTCGTTCGTCGAGTTATGCTGAGGTCTCTACTAGATAGAGCTCTTTAGTGCTTCGCCGCTGTTGGCTTCTTCGGCGGTTTGAACAGAACAAAATTGCCGATAAATCTTTGCATCAATAGATTTAAGCCAACTGATGTGAAGTTTTCACTCGCATGAACGCCATAAGCGTCTATAATTAGAGTTCGATAAAATTTTGTGGAAGAGAGGCTATTTAGCGTCAAACTCAATCAGTTGACTCTAATCATGCCCGCCGAAGACGCAACGTGCTCGCAACCGCTCAGGCAAAAGGACCGCAAACTATTTTTTATCGGAAAACCATGCGAAAGCAAGATTTGCTTATAACAACGTCGACTCTGGAGAGCGCTCATCAGGCCATTAGTGGACACTGACAAGAGCCACCGAAGAGGTAATCTTTCAGGTAACCGGACAGAGGAGCGAAGCACCAATAAATAAGTCACGCCACTATATTAGAGGTTTGGCCTATTAGTTGGGCAGTTGCGTAGTTATATTTACTTATCGCTCTATTTATTTATCAAATGGCCGTTAGTTAATAGTCTACCCCTTAACTTGTTTCGCGATAAATGGCCTCAGGTCAGAACGGTTCACATGACGATTAAAAACAAAACAGCGCTTGCGACTTCAACTGAGCCTAAGAAAACTCCTCTCTATTCACAGCATCAGGCGCTAAACGCTAAAATCGTTGACTTTGGCGGTTGGGCTCTGCCGGTCAATTACGGCTCGCAAATAGACGAGCATCATGCGGTTAGAAATAACTGCGGCATGTTTGATGTGTCGCATATGACCGTATCTGATATCACTGGGCCGCAAACCCTGTCGTTTTTAAGCAAGCTATTAGCAAACGAAATAATCAAGATCTCGACTAATGACCGCAAATCACTTTATAGCTGTTTACTGAATCAGCATGGCGGCGTAATTGACGACCTGATCGTCTACTACATTAGCGACAAGCATTGCCTTTTGGTCACCAATGCCGGCACTAACGAAAAAGATATGGCTTGGTTTCAACAACACGCCGCTGATTTTGATATCACCTTTGAAGAGCGGCCTGACCTAGCCCTTATTGCCATTCAAGGACCTAAAGCG
>JAWUZB010000052.1:0-8292 GCA_034110505.1 Gammaproteobacteria bacterium | reverse complement strand
ACCATGAGGCTATTGGTATAGGCGCACTTTAGATGACCTTGTTTAATGGCGACAAGCTTAATATCGGCGCCATTGGTAACCTAGTGCCACAATTACACCTGCATCATGTTGTGCGCTTCAAAAATGACAGCGTCTGGCCGCTTCCGGTGTGGGGCAATATTATCAGCCGCACATACTCTGTGGAAAATAAAGAAAAAATTATTGCTCAACTTGAATGCGCGGTATCGCAACATTTTAATGATTTTGAAAAAAATAAATTGGCCGAATGATCATTTCTTTCAGTACTATTTACATAGCTCTAGATGAGTTGAGGCTAATTAAATTCTGTAATCACAGATAAAAAGTGTTCCCCAAACTTCTCAAGCTTTACAGCGCCCACACCATTAACACTGAGCAGATCGGCATCGTTAGTTGGCATAATCTGCATCATTTCCATTAGAGTCGCGTCGTGAAAAATGTGAAATGGCGGCAAACCCAGTTCATCCGCCAGCTCTTTTCGCTTGGCTTTTAAAGCCTCCCATAGGTCTTGATCTTGCTCAGAGACCTCAGCTGGGCGCCTGCGTTCTCTAACCGATTTAACCGCGCTGAGTTCCTCACGTAAGAAAATTTTAGTCTCCCCCTTGAGAATTTGACGGGCTTTTTCAGTCAATTGAATCGCGCCATACATCTCATCGTTAACCAATAAAAAATTCTGCACTAAAAGCTGGCGAATAATCGAGCGCCATTGCTTATCCGTTCTTTGCGCACCGATCCCATAGGTACTTAAGGCTTGGTGTCCGAATTGGTTAACTTTGGCCGTTTCTTTGCCACGTAACACATCGATCACGTGACCTGAACCAAAACGTTGGCCGGTTCGATAAATATTTGACAACAGCTTCTGTGCGTCTTCAGTGGCATCCCACGTTCTAGGCGGATTCAAACAAATATCACAGTTTCCACACACCTCTTCTCGCTGCTCGCCAAAATAACGCAACAAAGCACGACGCCGACAAGTGTTGGTCTCACACCAGCCAAGTAGGCTCTCAATTTTATTGCGTTCAGCACGCTTATGTTGCTCATTAGCGTTTGAATCTTGTACCATTTTGACGATACGCATCACATCGGCTAAGCCGTAGATCATCCATGCGACACTGGGTAAGCCATCACGACCAGCGCGGCCAGTTTCCTGATAATACGCTTCCATGCTTTTGGGTAAATCAAGATGCGCAACGAAACGCACATCAGGCTTATCGATACCCATACCAAAGGCGATGGTAGCAACCATCACTACCGCATCTTCACGTAAAAATCGACGTTGATTCTCGGCTCGCTCATCAGCCCCTAGGCCAGCATGATAAGGCAATGCTTTAATCCCTCGTTGAGCCAACCAAGCGGAAATACCGTCAACACGATTTCGAGACATACAATAAACAATACCCGCTTGATTCTTGTAATCTTGTAAAAATTTCAGTAATTGAGCTTTAGCTTCACCTTTTTCTTCAACCGCATAGCGAATATTCGGTCGATCAAAACTACTGACAAAAACCTTAGGTTGAAACAAGGCTAATCTAGCAATGATTTCTTCGCGAGTTTTTTCGTCAGCGGTGGCGGTCAAGGCGACTCGTGGCACACCAGGGAAAGCCTGCTGAAGCACATGCAATCCAAGGTAATCTACCCGAAAATCATGCCCCCATTGCGACACACAGTGCGCTTCGTCAATGGCAATTAATGACACTTCAACCGAACTTAGGCGCTCTAGCGTGTTTTGTTGTAATAGCCGCTCTGGCGCAACGTAGAGTATTTCCAACTCACCGTCGTAAATAGAGCGCATTATCTGGTTTTGCTCCTCGCGCGAGAGCGTTGAATTTAGATAAGCGGCTTTCAGGCCAAGCTGTTGTAACGCCGAGACTTGGTCTTGCATCAGCGCGATAAGCGGAGATACTACAATCGCCAAACCGCTGCGAACCAATCCAGGTATCTGATAACATAGCGACTTGCCGCCGCCGGTAGGCATCAAAACCAATGCATCTTTACCGCTTAATACTGTTTCGATCACCTCTTTTTGCGAGCCACGAAACTCGGTATAGCCAAAGGTGTGTTTTAATATTTGTTCTGCTCGGTTTATCATCCAATATTCCGTTATTTAATGATGTTTACGTAGCTCGGTCACAGGCAGGTGAGTATGACCGTAGCCGCGCTACCAATCAAGAGTAAAATATGTCACGTTGGCGCCCACCACAACCACGATCAACCGCAATTATAACCCCCGAAGGGTATGCAATGCTCGAGAAGGAGCTAAAACAGTTGTGGACTAAACGACGAGTGGTTAATGATGCCCTAGCCGCCGCTGCCGCCGAGGGAGACCGCAGTGAAAATGCGGAATATATTTATCGAAAAAAAGAACAGGCTGGCATAGATAGGCGCATCAGATATCTTCAAAAGCGCATGCCAGACCTCAAAGTCATTGATCAAGTTGGTAATAAAAAACAAATCTTTTTTGGTGCCACGGTCACCTTAGAAAAAGATAACGGCGTCGAAGTGCGGTATCGCATAGTAGGCCCTGACGAGACTGATGCCAAACGTAACTTTATCAGTATAGATTCACCACTGGTTAAGGCGATTTTAAAAAAAGAGGTCGACGACGAAGTATTGATCTCGATCGGCGATGCGGAGAATCTTTATACCGTTTTATCGATAGAATACTAAATCGCGCAAAAATGGGACTAACAGTTGCTAATCAAACATAAAATTACAATGCCGTTTAGACATAGATTAACGTTAGATTAATCGGTATTAATAAACACCTGTCCATCAATAAATTTTGGTATAAAGAGAGTGTGCGTCAGAATCAAAGATTCTAGGCACGTGTTGTTTTTCATTTGAAAACCAAACTAAATATACCCCACCCCTACAACTATTTAGTTTGCTTTAAGCACTTCAGCCCTAAACTGAAGTGCTTTTTTTTATCCGTGCGCCCTAGCGCACTTGAGCCGCAGGCGCTTATCTGTGAACCCTAGTACACTTGGGTCTCAGGCGCCGCGAACAAGTTCCTAAACCGCTTCGATAATCATGGCAATACCTTGTCCGCCGCCAATACAAAGAGTGACCATGCCATATTTGCCACCAACACGATGTAACTCATAGATCAATTTGGTTAACAAAATTGCGCCACTGGCACCGATTGGGTGACCTAAAGCAATGGCACCGCCATTAGGGTTGGTTTTGTCATTCGGCAGCCCTAACTCTTTAGCCACTGACAAGGCCTGAGATGCAAAAGCTTCATTCGATTCAATCACGTCCATGTCGGCTACTGATAAGCCGGCTTTTTTCAAAGCGATCGTACATGCTCCTACTGGGCCGATGCCCATAATGGCGTTAGCTACCCCGCAGCGACCGTAGGAGACCACTCTCGCCATCGGTTTAACATTCTGCTGTTTTACCTGTTGCTCAGTGGCCAACACCAGCATCGCAGCACCATCGTTGATACCAGATGCATTTCCGGCGGTTACCGAACCACCCTCTTTGAAAACCGCTCTTAAGCCACTTAGACCCTCTAAAGAACTGCTTGCACGCGGGTGCTCATCGGTGTCAAAAACCGTTACACCTTTTCGAGATTTCAACTCATATGCAACAATTTGATCTTTAAAACGCCCTGAGTCAATAGCGGCCACCGCGCGTTGCTGGCTCTGTAGTGAGAATTGATCTTGCTGCTGACGACTAATATTATATTTTTCAGCCAAATTTTCAGCTGTAACACCCATGTGTCCAACCCCAAAAGGATCTGTCAACGCACCGGTTAATTCATCTTGGATTTTGCCATCGCCCATTGGCTGGCCCCAACGATTAGTAGTCAGGAGGTGAGCCGCCGAACTCATACACTCTGTGCCTCCAGCTACCGCGACACCGACTTCACCGAGCTGCAATTGCTGAGTAGCAAAGGTAACGGCTTCTAAGCCTGATCCACATAATCGGTTCAGTGTCAGAGACTGTGTATGCACTGGTAGGCCGCCGTTAAGAGCAATACGGCGCGACATATAAGCATCTTTAATATCAGTCCGAATCACGTGACCAACAACGTTAGAGCCAACAGTTTCGACATCAATGCCGCTGCGCTTAACCGCTTCCTTGGTTACGAAAGCCCCAAGATCTGCCGGAGATGCCCCTTTTAAGCTGCCACCGAAACTGCCAATTGCGGTGCGAGCCGCGCTTAATATAAAAACGTCGTTTATCATAACTAGTTCCAGCCGCCGATGCGGTGAGATCGAAATCTCAAAAAATTTAAGTTAACTTTCCTATGTTCAGAAAGATGCCAGGAATTGGTGTAGCATGATCTTAACAACTGACTCGGGGTCATACCAGCTTAGAGCGACGCAATGCTGACTCATACCCATTATTTGTTTATGTTATGGTTTACACAATGCACAGCAAGATTTTTTTTTACACCTTAGTTTTAGCGTTAGTTTTGGCTGGCGGCTGGGGAATGATGCACATGGGCTTTGTAACTCGAAGCATGCCAACAGCAAAAAGCATAAGGTCGATCACTGATCTGCAAATTATTCCTATCAATGCTGATAATGTAAAAACGTCACCAACGAATAACCTAGACAAAACACCTTCAAACTCGGAAGTCGACATTAGTTTTGCCGTCATTCAAGGTTTTATACGGCTAGGAGACTGGCAGCAAGCTGCCAACAAGATCAATCAACACTACTCATATTTGAGCCGCAAGCAACTTAACCGACTCAAGCAAGATTTTCTCAACTCGGCAGCGCGCGCAAGCAAAGACAATAAGGAAAATAGTTTGATCGCGGCAAGTCGCGTATTTGACGAACTTGATATTTGGAAGGCTCTTGCCAGCGCGGCAGAAACCTCAGCCAATTGGCAACTCGCCTTTGACGCCCAGCTCAGAGCCAGCGAACTGGAAAACGATTCTGTTGAATTAGAGGCACTACTTATCAATATGCTGAAGAGTAGCGGATATCTACGCGCCGATTATGAAAAAAATAGCGATCAATTGAGCATCAAAATCATGTATCAACGTCTGGTCGATTTACACCCCCACTTCAGCCTGTTCCAGCTTGAACTAGCCCACGCGCATACTCAACTAAACAATTATCCAATCGCTGAAAATATATATACATCGCTTCGTTACGATCCAGAATTCGGCGAGATAGCACAATCCGCGCTTGCTAGAATAAAAGATTCAGAGGCCACACAGTCTAGCGTTGCTAGCATACAAAGGTCTTCCGAAACCGGTCACCCCAAGGATATTGTGGTGCCGCTAATTGCGGTCGGTAACTCGTTTCTAATTGATGCCTCAATTGAACGACAAGGCAGCCGCTTGCTGTTGGATACCGGAGCCTCAATTACCGCGCTCTCGAGCGAGTTAATTCGACGTCTGAATTTAGAACCAACTGGGAAATCGATACAGCTAAGCACCGCCAATGGTCTAACGATTGCGAAACTCTACAAAGTTAATAGTCTGAGTCTCGGCCGACTTACACTGCAAAATATGATTATTGCCGAAATAGATTTGGGCCAGCGACGGGAGTTTGATGGTCTGCTCGGTACTGACGCTCTGAATGAATTCAAATCGAGATACAATTACGTAATTGACAATCAGTCAAAAACGTTAATTTTTCGGCCACGCTAGCTCATACCTTATTCGCCAGAATGGTTCTCAGCTTAACTAAAGACAAGCCTTTATAACTCAGCAAGCAGCCACTCGTCTTCAAGTAACATAATTTCCTGCCAGTCTAAATTGTCATTATTCACCAGTACATTATTTAACTCAGGCTCAGCGTCAATCCAGGTGTCCGAACTTATCACCATTACCAAAGCAATGATGCAAAATGCCGCCATCGGCAAGGCCACCCGAAGATTCTGAAGCCAACCCCTAGACGGACTAGTAGAGCGCTTTGTAAATTCAATATGCTGAGGCATGCCTTCAGTTTCAGTAATAATTGACGATTGCAGTACTCTTGTATTCGGCACTGGTAAGCGCCTCATATTAAATTCTTTATCAG
Organism: Gammaproteobacteria bacterium; assembly: GCA_034110505.1. GTDB lineage: Bacteria > Pseudomonadota > Gammaproteobacteria > Arenicellales > Arenicellaceae > Arenicella. Next base: position 2,287 of record JAWUZB010000052.1, on the reverse strand, counting down.
TAGACATTGGGTTCCTCACTCAACGATTGCATCTCTAGTTCTTGACTCTGTATTATTTGCTTCGGTAGGGCGTCGATATGCTTACTTAAATTTCTCTTAGCTCTAATTAATAGTGATTCAAGGGCTTTAAGGCTCACGCCTAAAATTTCTGCTGCCTGTTTTTGCGGTAACTCACTGTAGACAACTAAATTTAGAGCGTCGCGCTGTGAACTTGGCAAGCTAGCCATCGCCGATTCCAAACAACATTGACGCCAATGCTGATCTTGTTTATTACTGGCCCGCGACTCCTCGCTGGGCGAATAAGGCATCGTTTTCTCAAACACTTCTGGCTCTACTAGCACTTCGCGTGAACGACGGCGGCGATGATCATGACAAGCATTAATAATCACTCGGTAAAACCAAGTAGTAAACTTTGCCTTATCCGCACGCCACATTTGCGGGCGTTGCCAAAAATTGATAAAAGCCGATTGCACCACATCTTCAGCGTCGCCCTGATGTTGCAAGGTTCGAAATGCCAAGGCAAAAAATTTATCAGTATGCCGCGTCACCATCTCTGCAAACGCGGCATGATTGCCATTAGCGATAAAGTCTACCAATTGAGCATCACTCTTATGCTGATATACGCTCACTGAAATTTATTCAGTATCGGACTGTTCAGACTGGCGTTTTTCACGACGTTGCTGACGCTCGTCTTTACGTTTTTCACGCATTTGTTGATGTGCATCTCGGCCTTCGGCTTTAGTGACGTAGCCATCTTGATTTAAATCCATCGATTTAAAACGCTGCTCAGCATGTGCAAGGAATTCAGATAATTCAAGTTGACCATCTTGGTTGGCGTCAGTTCGGTCAAACATTTGCCCCATATTGCCTTTTTTGTTGCCCCTATCTCCGTGCTCGTGAGCAAAAACAGGATTGCTAAACAACATGACCAAACAAGTCGAGAGAGATATTGCGATTGAGTTTTTCATAATAAGTAAGAGTTAATATTGTTAAATGTACTCTTAATACGACCGCCATCCGTATTTCCTGCGCTAGCAATAGTTTTATAAAGTATTGCCAGCATTGAACGCACCAGATTAGTGGAAAAATAGGCTGATGACTAGAAAATCAAATTGATTGCTGATATTTTATAAAAAGACATTCTGATTGCAGTAGAGATCAAGCAACGATCGATGTATTTAAAAATGGTCTGGTTTAGATAGTTGGAGAGATTATGAAGTTTCACGCTGTTGTTTATGTTTTAGTGGTTTTTCTGCTTAGCAGCGCTGCACCAAGCGCCTATGCCGATGAACCAAAAGGAGAAAAGCTCTATAAATGGTTAGGCGATGCTCCTAAAGGACGCAATATGCGCCCAGTTGAGGCGACCTCGCCTATTCCCTTTAATAAAAAGTTCAATCAACTGGATGATCGACAAATGGCCATCTACCGTTCCTATTTTGATGGCTTGAACGAGACTGATACACCACCTTTCCCAAAGAAGGGTATCAAGGAGATATATAGACCCCTAATCAAGGGGCATAAAAAAATTGGTGGCGGTGGTGATCTTCTTGTGTACGCTGAAGTTAACGATAAAGGCCGCGTAAATAAAGTTACCGTCTACGAGAGCCCGTCACAAAAACTAGCCGATCTAGCGACAACCATCATGTTTAATACAAAGTTTAGACCACCCACTTGTAACGGCGATCCCTGCACCATGGACTATCCTTTTTATTACGATGTACCGCATCGCAATCGAGAGCTTAAAAGTCTCGACAAGGAAAATTTTGGCAAAGGCGATATTAGCACTAAACCTGGCGGATAGAAAAATAGTTATCTCGGCAGCCGAGCGATTTCGGCTATCTAGAGCTCTGAACTACAGTATTGCCTAACAGTAAGGGCAAAGTCGGTTGCAGCTGTATAAAGGGTAAGGATACTGGCGCTGCTGATCACCAAGCCATAGATATTTGCCGGTCACTCGAATGTTAGTAGTTTTATGAGCACAAGCATGACAAAATTGGCGACATTAAGATCCCAAATTTAAATGCCTCATGAGTTTACAACTGAATCCCGAATTAGACACCGCAAAAATTGCCGCTGAATTTAGGTCTAAGAGGCGAGTCCGCATTGACAATGTTCTAGAAGCTGGCTCGGCCGAAGCAATATTTGATTGCTTGCGACATTATACTGCATGGGAATTATGCTACTCCGGCGCAAATGGTGAGCCGATGCGAGTTAGTCACCAAGACTTCATACAAATGGACGCCGATGAGTTAACCTCGCTCGGCACCGAAGTACACAAAAGGGGCGG
>JAWUZB010000051.1:0-44041 GCA_034110505.1 Gammaproteobacteria bacterium | reverse complement strand
GTTGACTGTTCTTTTGATGCGGTTCAAGTTGCCACAGCTCGCTGGTTGCATTTTCCTGATGATAAAACAGAAATTGATTTTCGCCGAAAAAATCAATCAAACATAGCGATTGACGGCGCCAAATGCCTAACTTATGTGGCACCCAACATGGTCAACCTGCAGCTAACTATCGAGCGTTGGCCCGACGTTGAATTTAGAAAGACGCGTGAGATTTAGCTCTCTTTGCTAGCTTGATTCGGCAATCGCGCCTTTGCTAATACCTTCGAAGGCGCGTACTTTGAAGCTTGCATTTGGCATCTCCTGCTCAAGCACGGATAGCAGGTGTTCGGCAATGCATTCGACGGTTGTGTCACTGTTCATTAAGTAAACTCGATCTTCCGGTAGAGTTAAGCTAAAAATACCCTGATCTGTTTGGTAGTCAAAACGCACTTGGCTGTGGGCGAATTCGCTTACGTCTTCACTGGTGCCTAAATAAATGTCTTGCCAGCGCGCGGCAAGCTGAGTTTCGAGCTTGCGGTTTCTACGATTATTTTTCCAAACTTCTATTTTTGAGCGATGGCCGTGGGCAATGCGCTGACAGTTTCCGTCGTGCTTTTTGAGGCCGTGGCTGTAGGTGTAGTAGCGACCAAAACCAGCCTCTTGGTTAAGGGTAACTCTGATGTCATCGACGTTGCCAGGCAATACTTGCGCTAGGCCCTTGGTGATATGTTCAGCAACTTTTTTACGAGAGATACGTTTGCCCTCAATACAGCACAATGAACTGCTCGGAGATGTGTGTTTTATCTTTTGATTAGTTTCCGGCGTAAAGTCTATGCTGGTATTTTTGCCATCCACTGACAGTGTTGCGCCGTCATATTTGCTTGGCACCAACAACTTGTGGTCGACCTCATGATCAATCCACTGCTTGATGATTTTCTTTACTTTAGAAAAGTCGAAAACCATACTCTGCTTATCGAGCTCCCCGCCGAGCTCAATGTTAACCGACCAGCTAGCGCCAATAAGGCCTCGTTGTGGGTCTAGAATAGAGCAGTCGATTACAGTCAAATTATCTACAAAAAGGCGTGGCATGTGTCTAAATCAGGTGTTTATCATTCACTGAACTATACTACAATTCGCAGGTTACGAATCTGCAGGCACTATTAAAAAATGACCATTACACGTTTTCCCCCATCTCCGACTGGCTATCTGCATATTGGTGGAGCTCGAACCGCACTATATTCGTGGTTGCACGCTCGCCAGAATCAAGGCAAGTTTATTTTACGCATTGAGGACACCGATTTAGAGCGATCAACACAAGAATCAGTGCAAGCCATTTTGGATGGAATGCTATGGCTTGGCCTTGATTATAATGAAGGGCCGTATTACCAGACTCAACGCTTTGATCGCTATGCTGAGGTGATTGATGGGTTATTGAGTGAAGCAAAGGCATATCATTGCCAGTGCTCGAAAGAGCGTTTAGATGAAATGCGTGAGAATCAAAAGGCCAATGGACAAAAACCTAAATATGATGGTCGCTGTCGCGAACTTGGTTTAGCCGATGCCGATGGTACGGTTGTGCGTTTTAAGAATCCACTCGACGGTGACGTGCTTATTGCCGATTTAGTAAAAGGCAATATTGTTATCTCGAACCATCAATTAGATGATTTAGTGTTAGCCAGGCCTGACGGCGTACCGACTTATAATTTAACCGTGGTGGTCGATGATATGGACATGGGGATTACTCACGTGATTCGCGGTGATGATCATATTAACAATACGCCCCGCCAAATCAATATTTTTAATGCCCTCGGAGCAGAGCTTCCGCTGTACGGGCATGTGCCGATGATATTGGGTGAAGATGGTGCGCGGATGTCAAAGCGTCATGGCGCAGTCGGGGTTATGCAGTATCGTGACGATGGCTTTTTGCCAGAAGCGCTACTCAATTACTTGGTCAGGCTCGGATGGTCGCACGGTGACCAAGAACTGTTTAGTATGCCGCAATTGCTCGAGTTATTTAAGATCGAAGATGTTAGTCGCTCGCCATCGACATTTAATCCTGAAAAATTGTTGTGGGTAAATCAAGAAAAAATTAAAGCATTGAGTCCTGGCCTTCTGCTAGAAAAAAGCGCATGGCACTTTGCCAATGCTGGCTTAGAGCAACCATCGGGAGAGTATGCTGAATCTGTGGTTGGTTTAATTCAAGAGCGCTGTAAAACTCTGATCGACGTTGTTGATCAGACGCGCTTCTTTTTTAATCAAGTAGAGACTTACGATCAAGCCGCGTTGAAAAAGTGGATTAAGCCGGTATCGCCTGAGCTGGTTGCCGCGTTGCTAGTTAAGCTCGAAGCTCTTGAGCAGTGGACGGCCGAGGACGTACAAGCCTCGGTTCAGGCCGTGGTCGATGAAAACCAGGTTGGCTTTGCGAAAGTTGCTCAGCCGGTACGTATTGCCGTGACCGGGGGGACTATGTCGCCATCGATCGACTCCACCTTAGAACTGTTAGGTCGCGATAAAAGTATGCAGCGATTGCGCGCCGGCTTAAGCGCTTTCGAATCGGTCTTGGCTGAACGCGCTTAAGCCACTAACGTTACGAGACAATTTGTTAGCTTAATGCTGAATATTTTGGCTGTAGGCCAAAATATACGCTGAGAATGAAAATTATTTAATAGATTCGTGACGTCTTAGTTATTGGCTGTTAGACTGATCGCCTGAGTTTGTAATCACTTGCCTGCTTGCCCAACGTGACCAAGTTTCTGTTTGATTTGGTCTGGCTTTAAATTAAAGGCTTGGCTTGCAGTGTAAATCCGTTATAGACTTAGGCGTGTAAGTTCTGCGATAGACAGAATCGAAAAAATAATAAACAAGCCTTTGTGCAATTGTTAAGATTGAATCTAAGTAATCTGGAGTAAGTAACCAGAGCGATTGAAAATCTCTAGTAAGATTGATTTTTAATTCGATTTAAGTTTTAATTATTGCAACAAGAGTTAGCCTCAGGAGAAGATGTTTACCTAGATTGTGCGTAAGCGTGAACACTAAAAAGTAAAAAGCAGTGACGGTAGAGCTAACAATATCTCAGTCCAGCCCAGTGATTTACCTACGGAGTTTGCATTACCGCCCAAGAGTCTTTATTGCTCTACTTATTTTTAGTTGTCAATAAAGGCAGCGTGTTAGTTGCTTCGGCTTTATTTAAAAACCTGCTTACTTCTGAGTGTAGTGTATTTTTAATAACGCCCCGCCTTACTCGCTTCGGTGCATCAGTTTCTTTCTGACATTTTGTTATAAAAGTTTCCTTACATGCCAGTGTTGGTATTTAGGATTAATATAGTTGAATAACTGAATTTCAATTCTTCTCATCTGTATATCCATCTATATTGATAGCGTTAGCTTGCTAGTGTTGGTCGAAAGACCCTTGCTGGCAGTTTATGGTATCAATGTTTGTTGGTTATGAGGTGCGAAGAACTTAAACGATTCGGCTTTATCTAGGGTTGGCTTATTCTCTGCACTGAATAAGCGTATGCTAATTAAGTTGATGATTATTGAATCTAGCTAAATAGATTTCATTACAAGAGGTTAAATCTAAAATGAAAAAATCTGTGTTGAATTGGATTGGTCAAGCGTTAGCAGTTATTGCTATCAGTGCGACCGCTGCGACCGCTGCATTGGCGCAGACAGTCGACCAAGAGTTCGCTCGCGAGCTTAAATTGGTAGAAGGCTTAAAGGTCTATAATGAGCAACTTAATGATCAGCTTAATGCACAAGCTGTCGCTCAGAAAGAAATTCTTGTGTCAATCGACAAGGCGAAAGATCTTGAGCCTCAAGTTGCGCCTTTGTTGGGCAAAATGTTGGGCGCTTTAGAGAAATTCATCAAAGCTGACCTCCCATTTCACAAAGAAGACCGTATGGCCAGTGTTTTCAAATTGAAAGATTTGATGACTAACCCAGCGGCCACTACATCCAGCCGTTTCCGTAGCATTATGGATATCTACACGGTTGAGATGGAGTATGGCAACAACTATGAAGCTTATAAGGCAGTACAAAATGTAAACGGCGAAGACATCGAAGTTGACATGTTGAGAATGGGTCGAGTTGCTTTGTATTTTCAAACCAAAGACCAAAAAGTATCAGCCATGTGGGATACCGCTAATAATGGCTGGAAGATCCTTCCTTCTGATACTAACCGAAACATCCGCAAAGCAATTAAAGTGGCAGCAAAAACAACTGCTCCTGAATTGCTAAGTCTGCCACTTACTGCTCCGGAGGGCGTGTAACATGAAGCGTATTCTTACTGCCATTGCTCTAGCAGCAACCATCGTAATTGTCCCTGTGCAAGCTCAAACTGTTGATCAGTTGTTGAGTCAAGTTAAAAACGGCACTTTGCAAAAAAGCAAAGAAGCCATTGAACTAGAAAGAAGCTTCGCTTCGGCTGGCGCAGGCAAAGCCAGCATCGTAGCCAAGCTACGCGCTGATCGTGCTGCCCTAGAGACGCGTAGTGACGCTTTAGAAATTCGTTACGCCGCTAATGATGAAGACCTAGCGAAGCTACGAACTACTAGACAAAGCTCATTAGGTGATTTGAAAGATTTATTCGGCGCGATTCAACAAATAGTTGGTGAAGCTGAAGCAAACTTTGATACTTCTTTGGTCTCGGCTGAATTTCCTGGCCGTGGTTCTAATTTTGCTGAAATTACTAAGAAAGTTTCAAATCAATCGAACGAGTTAGTTACGGCTGATGAGATCGAATCTGTCTGGAAGTCTGTTTTCAACGAGATGGCACAACAAGGTAAAGTCACTAAGTTCACTGCCATCGTTGCCACTGCTGCGGGCGCAAAAGAAAGTCAAACTGTTGTTCGCGTGGGTAGTTTTAACCTAATCGGCGACGGTACTTTCTTGACTTACGGTAAAGGTGGTGTTGCTGAGTTGCCACGCCAGCCTGACGGCCGTTATTTAAGTCAAGCTGACGACCTATTTAATGCATCCGCCGAAGGTGCGGTGTTTGCATTAGACCCAACTCAAGGTACGCTTCTTGGCGCTGCGGTTGAAGCTCCGAGCTTAATGGATCGTATTCACCAAGGTGGTTTGGTTGGTTATATCATCCTAGGGGTTGGTGCGATTGCCGCGGTTATAGCGCTGCTTAAGATCGTCACCCTTTTTGGCGTCTCTGCAGCGGTTAATAAGCAAGCCAAGAATCCTGGCTCGCCTTCAACTAAGAATCCGCTAGGTCGCGTATTGAAAGCTGTTCAAGATAGCCCGAGTAAAGATACTGAAGCGATGGAGCTACGTTTGTCTGAAGCGATCATGAAAGAAACACCAAAATTAACGTCTTGGTTGATGTTCTTGAAAATCGTCTCAGTAGTCGCACCGTTGGCAGGCCTGCTCGGTACGGTTCTGGGCATGATCGAAACTTTCCAATCAATCACATTGTTCGGCGCTGGCGATCCAAAGCTTATGGCTGGCGGTATCTCGCAAGCGTTAGTGACTACGGTTTGTGGACTGGTAGTGGCTATTCCAATTGTATTGCTTCATACCGCAGCAGCCTCTAAAGCTAAGCGCGTTGAAGAAATATTGGAAGAGCAGTCAGCAGGTATGGTTGCACGCCAGATCGAAGGTTAATATTTACTTTAAAAGTAATTAGTAACTTTGATCTCAGGCCTAACTTGCGAGCATCTACGATTGAACAGTAAATCGTAAGCATTGCTCGTGAGTCAGGCAAATAAAAAACTTGTTAACGCTATTCGTTAACCAGCAATAGAGGTTTCATCAGATGCCAGATTTTATTTTACTCGCCTATGAGTACATTCGAGATTTCATGGAATTGGGCGGCCCGGTTCTTTATTTGATCGCGTTGCTCCTAATTATTATGTGGTACATGATAATTGAGCGTATTTTTTATATTCGCGGCCCTCATCAGCGCGCTGTAAAAGCGGCTATTGATCAATGGGAAGCGCGTTCAGAGCGAAATTCTTGGGCAGCGCATCAAGTTCGTGAGCAATTAGTTTCGACGGTAGGCAGCAAGCTTAAAGAGAACTTATCAATGATTCAGGCTTGTGTAGCACTGGCACCATTGTTTGGTTTGCTTGGAACGGTTACAGGTATGATCGAGGTTTTCCAAGTAATGGCTATCAACGGTACCAGCAATGCTCGAGCAATGGCCGGCGGTGTATCACGCGCAACGGTGCCAACTATGGCGGGAATGGTTGCTGCATTATCAGGGCTGTTCTTAAGCTTCTGGTTGCAACGCAAAGCCGAACAAGAACGAGAGTTATTGAACGAACACTTAACGCTTGATCATTAAGTCGATCTAAGCCACGTAAACGACATTGATTGTGAAAAGCCGTTTTAAACAGCCTATTACGATAATTGGGAGACAGTAAATGAGAAGATTAAGAAGCAAGCAAGAAGATGACGCCAAGATTGACATCACCCCGATGTTGGATGTGGTGTTTATCATGCTTATTTTCTTTATCGTGACCGCTAGCTTTATTAAAGAAAGTGGTGCAAAAGTGAACAAGCCTGAAGCCGAAAATGCCGAAAAGCATCCTAAAGCCACAGTATTGCTAGCGATCGATGAAAACAATGAAATTTGGCTTGATCGTCGGGTTATTGATCCGCGTGCTATTAAAGCTAATATCACTCGTTTACGTGCCGAAAACCCTGATGGCGAAGTGATTGTTCAAGCTGACATCGAATCAAACGCCGAGACGGTATTGAAAGTAGTCGATGCCCTCAAAGATGCTGGCATATCGATTCCAACTATCGCGACTAAGTCGGAGTAATTACCATGGCAAAACCTATTTCATTCCTATTGTCTATATTGGTAACGTTGACTCTCATCGCGGCTATGTATGCTCTGATCAAGATGAAGGATCCAGAGTTAAGTAAAGAAGAAGGCTTTAAACTGCCTAAATTCACTTACGTTGCGAAAAACGAAGACGTGCAGACAATCACACCTAAGCCAACACGCCCTGATGAAGTACAGGAGCAGCCAGATGTGCCAGATACAAAGGTTGTGCCCGATCGGGTTGATATTAACTCTGATCTAGGCTTGGGTGCCGTAAAGGTCGGTATTAATCGAGACTTGAAAGGCTTTAACTCTAATGATGGTGAATTTTTGCCAATTTTTAGAGCGCCACCTATCTTTCCTCGTCGTGCGTTAGAGCGCGGAATCTGCGGCTGGGTTGAATTGTCATACACCGTTACATCGGCTGGTACAGTACGAGATGCTATGGTGATGCAGAGCTCTTCGAGTATGTTTGAGCGTAATGCGGTAAAGGCAGCAGAAAAATATAAATATAAGCCTCGTCAGGTTGGCGGTAAGGCTGTAGATGTAGAAGGCGTGCAAATTCTTATCTCGTTTAAGGTCGACGGCCAAGATTGTTAGTTCATTTATCCTAATTAGATAACATCATTAACAAAAACTAGCTAATAACCTCATATAAATAGTCGCTTACGTTAGATCAATTGACGTTCTTAACAGAAGCGACTTAAAGGTGAAAAAAATGATCAAATTGACATCAGTTAAAAATCAATTAAAACCACTTATCAGCGCAAGTTTGAGTGTCTTGGTTATGCTGCCGCTAATATCGGCAGTTGAAATGACCGTCTTTGATGCACAACAAGCGCACGCTCAAACATCAAAGCCGGTTAAGCCGAAGACCAAGAAAGTTGAATCGATTCGTCAAAAGCACATCAAGACTTTTGAAAAAATCCAAGAAGCTTTTGAGGCTGAAAATAACGTAGAAGTTGAACGTCTTTTAGCCAAGATGTCAGGTGAAGAAGATTTAAATAATATCGAAAAAGCGTATATAGCCAATTATCGTGGCAATATTTGCTTTTCTAGCGATCGCTTAGATTGTGCACTGCGGGAGTTTAAAAAAGTAACGGCAACTCGCGAAGGTCTGCCTGATAGTTTCTACGACCAAATGCTGTACGTAATTGCCCAGGTATTGTTCTCTCAAGAGAAGTATCGAGAGGCTTTGAACTACGCCAAAATATGGTTCAAGACACAGGAAAATCCAACTGCTGATGCTTATATGCTAGTTGGGCAAGCCCATTACATGCTCAAAGAATATGATTTATCTTTGCCAAACGTTCAAAAAGGTATTGCCACCTATATCGAATTGGGAAGCGTACCGAAAGAGGGCTGGTTAAATCTATTGAGCAGTATTTATCGTCAGAAGAACGACTTCAAAAAAATGTTGCCGGTGGTAAAGCAGTTAGTCCAACATTACCCAAAAAAGACCTACCTTCTAACAATGGCTGGGATATTTAATGAGCTCGATGACCAACCACGTATGACCGCGATGTATCAAGCGATGTACGATCAAGGCTTACTGGCTAATGAATCTGAATTGGTGACCTTGGCGTCGTTAGAAATGAGTCAAGAAAATCCATTTCATGCCGCCGAGATTATGAAGAAGGGTTTCGCCTCAGGTGTTTTGAAAAGAGACCTTAAGAACTACCGCTTGTATTCTCAGGCTTTGTACGCCGCACGTGAATATGATGATGCCTTAGACCCTTTATCTAAAGCAGCCAAACTATCTAAAGATGGTAAGTTATACAATCAGTTGGGGCAGTCATACATTGCATTAAATCGATGGAGTGAGGCTGAAACAGCAATGAATAATGCACTTAATAAAGGTGGTTTAAGTAACACCGGCCAAACAATAATCAGTAAAGGCCTGACTCAGTTTGAGCAGAAGAAATTCGATTCAGCTGAAGCCACTTTTGCCAGAGCGCTGAAGTATGAAAAAGTATCTAAAACGGCGGGCAATTGGATTCAGTACGTAAAAGCTGAAGTACGTCGATTGAAAGAACTAGATGCTCCGATTCAAGAAATTAATACCAACGTAGAGCCGACGATTAGTTAGGTTTATATTAAGATTGGCAAGTTTTTAGAGGCTTAAATAAGTCACTGAAAAAGAGAATGAATTTACCAAGTCGATTTCAGGCTTGGTCACCTTAAGAGGTTAAGCATGGGTACAGCAGTACTAAAATCAGTGGTAAGGAAGAGCTTGTTAGGCATTGCATTAATTGCTTTGGCTCCGACTTCAGCGTACGCCGATAGAACAGACGATATTATTAAAAATAATAGCAAACGGCTGCAAGACGGTGCTGCATCGCAAAAACGTATCGATGATACGTCTGAGCGGACTGAGAAAATCGTCTCGCAATATCATCAGCAACGTAAGAATGTTGAAGTGTTGAGGAAGTTTAATGATCGTCTGCGCCGCACTCTCACTGCGCAAGAAGAAGCGATGACTAAATTAGCGCAATCTATCGAAGATGCGTCTTTGATTGAGCGACAGATCGTGCCGTTGATGCTCAGTATGGTCGATGGATTAGAGAGATTTATTGCCGCCGATATCCCCTTTAAGTTAGATGAACGAAATGCTCGCTTAGCTCGAATTAAAGGCTATCTGACCAATGCAAATATCTCTGCTGCCGAACGCTTTCGCCAAGTTTTAGATGCTTACTCGATCGAGAACGCCTACGGCCAAACTATCGATGCCTTTGTTGAAGAGCTACAGTTAGATGGCGTCGCTAAAACCGTTAATATTCTACAAATTGGTCGTTCAGGTTTGTACTATCAAACGATTGATGGAACCGAGTCTGGATATTGGGACAAAGTTGCGAATCAGTGGCAAAACTTAGACGCATCGAATAACGCCGGCATTACTAAGGCAATTCGTATTACTCGCGGCAAAGAGGTTAATGATTTAATGACGTTACCCGTTGCGGCTCCGGAGGCTATCTAACATGAGTATTGTTTCTAGAATCGATATAGGCATTAAACCTGTTATGCAAAAACTAAGCAAAATAGCGATATTAAGCGCGTCAGCCCTTACAATTGTGTTTGGCTCTGTAAATGTTCAAGCTCAAGAGTTAGATATTGAAAAGCTATACAACACAACACAACGAGCCGCAAGCAAAGAGCGTAGTCTCAATGCCGCGCGCGAAAATGGCTTTAAGGCCGAGCGCAGCAAGCAACAGGGTCGACTAAATTCGATGACCAATGAGCGTGCTCGTCAGGAGCGAATTGGTAAAGAGCTTGAGCAAAACTTTGACGCAAATGACGTTAAGATAAATGTCCTAACAGATGAATTAGCAAAAGAGTTGGGTGACTTAAAGCAGCTTTTTGGTGTTATTCAGCTATCCGCATCTGAGGCGCAAGAAGCTTATAAAAAGTCGTTTATAAGCGCGCAATACCCGGGTCGCTCAGAAAAACTGCGCCAAATGGTTGAGAAAATGTCAAGTCTCACCGAACTGGTATCGATTACTGAAATTGAAGACCTCTGGTTTCAGTTACAAAATGAAATGACTGAGCAAGGTAAAATTGTTACTTACACCGCCCCGGTCAGATTTAAAGTTGGTGAGGAAGTAGCCGATGATGGCGAAACCTACCCAGTATATGAGGCGCAAGACCGTCAAGTGACCCGCGTCGGCGTTTTTAGTGCCGTTAGTGGTAGTGATATTCTTACCTACAATGATAAAACTGGTTTCACCGCCTTAGACAGACAGATGGGCGGCAGTCGCTCAGCGTTCACGGAATTATCGAAAAATTTACAATCGTTATCCAGTGGCGTAACTCCATTTATGCTTGATCCGACCAAGGGTGTGCTATCAAGCGCCTATGTTCGTGAACCTACCGTTTCCGAAAAGGCGCAGGAAGGCGGTGTCGTTGGTTACGTGATTATGGCTTTAGGCCTGATAGGTCTGTTAATCGCTGTCGCTAGAATTCTTATCCTAATGGGAGTTGAGGGCAAGGTTAAAAAGCAAGCTAGAGATTTGAAACGTCCATCGTTGGGCAACCCTCTAGGCCGTGTGATCAAAGTTTTTCAAGACAATCCAACAACAGATCCTGAATCAATGGAGCTGAAGTTAGGCGAGGCCATGCTAAAAGAATCTCCAAAGTTAAACGCTTGGGTGATGTTCGTTAAAATTATCGCAGTAGTTGCTCCATTGCTGGGCTTACTTGGTACGGTAACGGGTATGATTCAAACCTTTCAAGCGATTACTTTATATGGTGCTGGTGACCCGCAAACAATGGCTGGTGGAATCTCTCAGGCATTGGTAACAACCGTATTAGGTCTGGTTGTTGCGATTCCGATGGTGTTCTTGCACTGGTTAGCATCGAGTAGAGCTAAGCGTATTGAAGGCATCCTTGAGGAGCACGCTGCTGGTTTGATCGCTGAACAGTTTGAAAGTAAGGCAAAATAGCTGATTTATCGCTAACTAAAAGAATGTTTACGTTTACAAATACATCCATTGAGCATGACAATAATCACGTGCTCTCAAGAGGAATCATTAAATGAAAAGATTGGGTAAAAGAAATACCGAAGAAGAAACCGATATTGACATCACGCCTATGCTTGACGTGGTCTTTATCATGTTGATCTTTTTTATTGTGACGGCCAGCTTTGTTAAGGAGTCAGGTATCGATATTAATAAGCCTCCTTCATCTGAAGAACCGCCAAACCCTGATGCGCCTAAGCCGATCGTGATCGAAATTGATAAGCTTAATGAAATTCGAATTGAGCGTAATATTGTTGATTTTCGAGCTATTAAGTCGACAGTGACGCGTCTAAGAGCTGAGCGACCCGATGCGGCCGTTGTGGTCAAGGTTCATCCGAAAGCTCAAACAAAAGCTATTGTTCAAGCAATTGATGGGATTAAATCTGCCAACGTATCGCAGCCGACAATTACGTTAAGTGATGGTTAGCGACTAAGTCGAAAGATAAAAATTTTTACAAATAAAAAAGCGTGCTTTTAAGCACGCTTTTTTATTGTCTAAAATCCACCATTACCAATTAAAACCTCTTAGAACAAGATCCGTTCCTTATTTGATAAATCGAGATTCTACTCGAGATTGTAATCAACTCATGATAGCGTAAAGTTTCAATATAGACGAAATTTGTGAGATTAAGTCATAATCGAAAAATATAATAAAAATGTGGCGCTAACGCTGGTCATATTTGCGGCGTAATTCACTTAGATCCTAAAGCAAACACGATGCCGTGTTGCTGCTGTAGACATAATTATTATCAGCTAAGATAATTCTATAATAAGCCGTTGTTTAGGCTGATCTATAAGACCAAACGGGTAAACTCCAACTAACAATTCTGGATGACGATGATTAAAGTTGCAATAAATGGCTTCGGCCGTATTGGCCGTAACGTTTTACGAGCCCTATATGAAAATGGCTACCGAGATAAGGTAGAAATTGTTGCGATTAACGATCTCGCTCCTATAGAATCAAATGCTCATCTACTGCAATACGACACGACACACGGTCGCTTCAATGCCAAGATTGATTATAGCGATGACAACATTAGTGTAGATGGCATATCAATTCCCGCATTTATGCAACGAGACCCTATTAATTTACCTTGGGGTGATCTTGGCGTAGACATTGTCTTCGAATGTACTGGTTTCTTTCGAACGCGTGAACAAGCTGGTTTGCATATAAAGGCAGGCGCAAAGAAAGTTTTGATATCGGCACCAGGTAAAGAACTGGATGCGACTATCGTATACGGTGTTAATCATGAGAATCTAAAAAGTCGTGATATTTTGGTCTCGAATGCTTCATGTACAACCAACTGTTTAGCCCATGTGGCAAAAGCCATGAACGATACGATAGGCATCGAAAGCGGTTTAGCGAATACAGTTCATGCCTATACTAATACCCAGAACTTACTCGACTCATATCATAAAGATAAACGTCGTGGGCGAGCCGCAAACTACTCGATGATTCCAACCTCAACTGGTTCGGCCAAGGCAATCGGTAGTGTTATACCGGAACTGAAAGGTAAGCTTGATGCAGTAGCAGTACGTGTTCCAACCCTCAATGTATCGCTATTAGACTTTACCTTCGTACCGACTAAGTTAGCAAATTTAAGCGACATAGAATCGATATTTAGCAACTACGCTGAAGGTCGTGAAAACGTATTCGAATTGAATAGACAGCCGTTGGTCTCAATTGATTTCAATCACAATCCAGCATCATGCATTGTTGATCTTGAACAAACTCGTATAAGCGGTGGCTTAATTAAGATACAAGCTTGGTATGATAACGAATGGGGCTTCTCTAATAGAATGCTAGACACTGCATTAGCAATGTCTTCTGCGGTGTAGCGGTCTAAGTTAACGAACAAATTAGCCGCAAATTTAAATAACGATGACCTTAAAAATAGAATGCATTCTTACAAGCAGTGCGGAGAGTGTTGAATATTCTATTCTCCTTGCTAATATAATTTTCCTTTGTTTGTGGCGTCATCGATAGCAATCGATCCGAAGCCTTTCGATTAATTTTCAACCTAACTAAATAGCCTGCATGAGCACATCCTCGATTAGCACTTCAATAAGAAAAGCCCTAAAGACCCTTGCAGCCGCCGACAAAGCTAGCGGAATCAAAGCTAAGTTCGACGAAGACTCGAATCGAGTAGACCGATATAGTTTGGCTTTTACTCAGTTCTATATCGATATGAGCAAGACGCATATTAGTAATGAGTTGATATCCATTTACACTCGGTTTGCAAAGGAAATAGATTTCGATGCAAAAAAGGAAGCATTTTTAGCCGGTCAACGTATTAATAACTCAGAGGACAGGTCAGTGCTGCATGCTCTGTTGCGAGATACCGATAATCAAGGTATCTCAATGGAAGACGGAGTAGCACTAGCTCAAGCCAAAGAATCAAAAGCCGAATTTATTGAGAAATACCAGCGGATACAAGAAAAATTATCGACACGGAAAAAAGCAATCAAGAATATCATTCATGTCGGTATTGGTGGCTCGTCTTTAGGTACTCAACTTGTCTTCGAGGCGTTGAAAGATCTTAATAGCCCAATCGTAGTTCACTTTATAGGCAATATTGATGCTCATCAATTAGTTGATGTTCTAAGTAAGTGCCAACCTGAAAGTACTTTAGTTATCGGCGTGTCAAAAACGTTTACGACCGCTGAAACATTGCAGAACCTTGATTCTATCGCTAGCTGGTTTAAAACGGGCGGAGTAAGTAATCCACTGTCTGACTTTTATGCAGTGACCACGGCGCCCTCTAAAGCCAAAGTTTATGGAATACCATTAGACAATGTCGTGTCCTTTCCTAACTGGGTTGGTGGTCGATACTCAGTTTGGTCGGCTGTGTCTCTATCAGCTGCTCTTGTAATCGGCATCGATAAATTTGAACAGTTTCTTTCTGGTGCATCCTCGGTGGATAAGCATTTCTACACAGAAAAGCCAGAATCAAACGGATGCTTTCTTGCTGCAATGCTCGATCATTACTATGTGAATTTTCTAGATGTAAAGTCTAGAGCAATTTTTGCCTACGATTATAGGTTGCGATCACTGGTCAATTATTTGCAGCAGTTAGAAACCGAAAGCAATGGCAAGGATCGTCAACGCGACGGCAGTCCCGTTGATCAACATACATCCCCTGTTGTGTGGGGAGGCGTCGGTACTGATGTCCAGCATTCCGTTTTTCAGATGCTACATCAAGGCACATCGATGATCCCGGCGGAATTCATATTAGTTAAACACCCAGATCACGATCTACTCGATCATCACCAGGAACTGCTAGCGAATGGCTTAGCTCAAACTGCGGCTTTATTAGCCGGTCAAAATATCGATACAATTAATCGAGTTCATGCACAAGAAGAACTGACCGAGCTAGCTAAGAAAGCCAAGATATTTTCTGGTAACCGGCCGTCAACAACGATTTTAATTGATCGGCTTACGCCTGAAGCATTAGGTGCTTTATTAGCATTCTATGAACACCGCACTTTTTGTTTCGGAGTCTTCGCTAATATCAACTCATATGATCAAATGGGGGTTGAACTGGGTAAGCGTCTAGCCACCGAGGTGAGGCCGTTTCTCGCCAATTTGCAGACACAAAAAAGCGCGGAGGATTTTGATCCGTCCACGCTTAGTTTGTTACGTAAGGTGCTTAGCCTTTAGTTTAACCTGAACTGTACCTTGGTCGAAATCGAAGTACTGCGAACGGCTAAACCAGTAGTTTGATTTCGAGCTGGTGAAAAGCGCCACTTCTTTACAGATTTCAAAGCCGCGTCATCAAACGTATCGTTAGGCTCAGACTCAACAATGCTAACATCAGTTGGGCGACCATTGGTATCGATAAAGAATCGTACTTGAACCCAACCCTCTGTGCTATTTTTCAATGCGTGTGATGGGTAACGAGGAGCTTCTCGGCTAATAATTTTAGCTGGAATGATTTTTTGTGGTTCTGGCTTTGCCTCCTCGACTACTGGCGCCGCGGCTTCTGCTGATGTTTTAGCGGCTAAGGCTGTTGCCGCAACCTGCTTAGCTTTAACTTTCGCATTTAACTCATTCAAGCCCTCGCGATCAACATTTAGACGTTTAATCAGAGCTGTATATTTACTTGTATCCTCGCTCTTATCGGCATCAAACGCCGTATTGGCAAGTGCTAACAAACCCGCGCTCAAAGCTTTAACCCGAGGCTCCGAATTCGATTTGCTGATCTTATTGGCTTTCAATGCCTCGGATACCAGCGAATAGGCATTTCCTTTAGCTGGAGGAGTGAGATTTCCACTCTCAAGTGCCTCATCTATTTTGCCAATCAAGGCTTGTTCTGCTCGCAGCGCTGACGCGGCCGAGGAAGCACCTGCCTGTTCATCACCCAATCGCTCTAAAACAGCGGTTGTTTTGGCGATATCTTCTGCTGATCCATTTTCTTGAATGTCTTTAACATGCGCTGTTATCGACTCTCCGAGTTGGTCTGTAAGTTGATCGTTGGCCAGATTCAGCGGTTCGATAGCGCGCAGTGCTTCAATAGTCTCAAGTGCCATATCGAAATCAGCTGACGCCACTTGCTCATCGTAAGACGTACGCAATGACTCGGCGACTGTCTTGCGACCTTCATAAGCGGTTGGGTCGTAAGGGTCGATTGCTAGAACTTGGTCATAATACTCGAGCGCATTATCACCTTTTGGTGAAATGTAACGACCGTCTAGTAAGGCATTTGCTGCCTGTTGATTTAGCTCGTTAGTTACCGATACAGGTGATGCGCTATCGTCGGCAATCTCTACATTCTGTTGTTGTGTATCATCAATTACAACGGGTGCTGGAGCGTCGTCGCCGCCCAAGAATAAGAAAGCAACAATACCAAGTACCACGACACCAATACCTGCGTAAATCGCTGGATTGGTTTTTCGACCGGCGGCCAATGAGTCTATGCTTGCTTTGTTTTCAGCAGGCCCGACCGTCATTATGTCTTCGCCGGCCGCTTGCTTCGCAACAAGCTCAGCGTTAAGGGCATAACCAGACTTAAATGCTAGAAATATCTGATTTGGACTAACCGGCTTATTAAAAGCGCGATACACCAATGGCTGAATGTTTGATTTCAGAATCTCGCTAAGAGCTTCTTTCTCACCAATCATAATCAACACTTGAGTTGGATCAGTTTGCTTCAATTTGATAGCTTGGTCTATTGCGTCTTCAACACCACCACCTACGCTGTCGATATCGAAGATAATTATGCCATTGCCTTGAAGTAAGTCAGGGTTGCTAACAACTTCTCCTACAGACTCGCGCGCATTAAATTTTTGGTCACTGGTATTGTTACCAATGATGGCTTCTACTACAGACGAATCGGCTGATATAACTAGGGCCGAAGGTTTGATATTGTCGTCAGACATGCATCCTCCTAGACTTCTTTTATTGGGGTATTGTTTGGCAGTTAGCTAGCAAACGTTACTAGCAACGCCGTTGTTCTTTGTAGACGAAACATAATAGCATCACAATATTTAATTACCATCTTGCAAGCATCGAGAACTGTCTAATTGCATAGTTTTTGAGCTTACTTTTAGCTTAGTTAAGTGACTAACATGCCCTTTAGAGCTTGCTTAATCGAAAGGCAATGAATCATTTAGTAATTGTTAGCTCGAAGCATGGCTTTTTGCTTAGCTCGGTTTAGCTTTTTTTGGAATCGACTCTGCACTATTGCACTAACTACTAGCACCGCGAGGATGAAGTAAAATGTTGTTTTAGACATTTGCAGTATTTCATTGCCAAATAATTTCATATGTGACAAGTGACCACCTTCGGTCAACAACATTACCCCAACCAAGAACAGAATAAATAAGCCAAGTACTTCATACATACGATTTTTGTGTAGGAACTCTGACACGGTATCGGCTAAAACTACCATTAGGATGCCGCCAATGATGATAGCCGTCGCCATAATAGGAAACACGTCAGTAACCGCCATGGCACTTAAGATTGAATCAAATGAGAAGACCACGTTCATCGCCACAATCCAAAAAATTATAAAGCCAATAGGTTTTGCTTTTCGGTCTTCATTGCCCATCTCTTCAAGGCTCATCATATGCAAAATTTCTTTCATTGCCGTGTAAAGAATGAACGCGCCACCAAACAACACTACTACCGCATGTAAGTTAAACGTAGCATCAACCAAACCGAGCCAGTGAATAGAAAATAATTCTTGCTGAAACGTTTTAATCATATTTAACAATAAAAATAACAAGACAATGCGAAACACAACGGCGAGAATAATTCCCCAAAATCGAACTGACTTCTGCTTGTCGATCGGTGCTCGCTTACTCTCTAAGGAAATGTAGAGTAAGTTATCAAAACCAAGCACGGCTTGAAGGGCAATGAGTAAAACTAGATCAACTAGATTTGCTAAGGTTAATATATCGGTCATTGTTTCACTCGGTAAATTTTTTAAACTATAGAGACCTCAGCATAACTCGACGAACGAATAAAAATGCCTGTAATGCCTCCACTTTTTGTTTAAAAACTTGCCAATAGCTAGCTATTAGCCGCTTTTTCCTACTCAATTGGAGACATTCCAAGCTATTTTTATTTCGTCCCTGAGTTATGCTGAGGTCTCCTATAGTTATTCAGCGGATTCAATCGCCTACTTTTCTAGATAGGTACAAAAATAAGCTGTTTGCACGCTTACTTTTAGGTCAAAGGATTGCTTTGCTGCGACTTCAAACGATTCGCCGGTATTGAATTCTTGCCACGTTTCACTGTGCGGTAGTTTTACTACAAGCTGCCCACTCACTACGGTCATAATCTCATCTTGGCTTGTGTCAAATTGATATTCACCAATGTCCATCACGCCCACAGTTGCTGCCTGAGATTTGACTTGTAGGTTTATCGAAACGACCTTGCCGTTAAAGTATTGATTTATGTTTAGCATCAGTTAAGGCCTTTGTATTAGATTGTCTTGGCTAAAGTCTAGTTTTTAACGATTTGCCAGCTCAGTGTTTCACCAGCGAAAAAAGGCACAATTGAGTCACCATTTGCTAACGGAATCTCATTCTGCATGATCCATGGTTTGCGGGTTAGTGTTAGCTGCTCAGTATTGCGTGGCAAGCCATAAAAATCAGCACCATAAAACGACGCAAAACCTTCTAATTTATCTAATGCGTTTAATTCATCGAATACCTGTGTGTACAGTTCTAGCGCGCTCCAAGCACTGTAACAACCCGCACAACCGCAAGCAGTTTCTTTAGTATGTTTGGCATGTGGTGCTGAGTCGGTGCCCAGAAAAAACTTAGGTGAGCCACTAGCGACCACCTCACGTACGCGGTGCTGGTGCGTATTACGTTGTAATACTGGCAAACAATAATTGTGCGGTTTAATGCCACCAACCAATAAATCGTTGCGGTTAAGTAACAGATGTTGCGGCGTAATAGTGGCGGCTAGTGTTTCACTTGAGGCCAACACAAAGTCGGCGGCATCAGCGGTAGTGATATGCTCAAAGACAATTTTAAGTTCTGCAAAATGAGCGTGAATTTGGGCAAGATGTTGATCTATAAATAAGCGTTCTCGATCAAAAATATCGGTCTCGGGGTCGGTAACTTCGCCATGAATGAGTAGTAACATACCAGCTTCACTCATAGCCTCAAATACGGGGTAGAGTGATTCAATGCGACTTACCGCGGCGTCGGAATTAGTGGTCGCACCAGCGGGGTAAAGTTTAGCCGCCGGTATATCCTTACCAACCGCCTCTTTTATGTCCTTTGCGGTAGTCTCATTGGTGAGGTAGAGCACCATTAAAGGTTCAAAACTACTGTCTGCCGGAGCGGCCGCAAGAATTCGTTGTTTATAAGCCAACGCTTCTGTTCTATTACGAACAGGCGGAACTAAGTTAGGCATTACGATTGCTCGTTGAAAGCAACGTGCGGTTGCTGGTACGGTTTCTTTGAGCAGCTCGCCATCGCGAAAATGAAGATGCCAATCATCGGGTTTAGTAATTGTGATTTCAGTCATTTGGTTCTGGCGAAAAAGGTTATAACAAGTACTGATATATCTGTTCAGTGCTTGTGGTTTTAAGGCTACAATACTCGGCTTATGTACTTTTGAGTCACATTTGTTGTGACAACACTTTATATCAATAAGTTTAACAAAAAAATAAACAGCGAATTCAGGAATATGTCGATCAATATTACTTTCCCAGACGGTGCGGTCAAGCAGTTTGATGCTGCGATAACAGGCCTTCAAATTGCCGATGGCATTAGTAGTGGCTTGCGTCGCAATGCGGTTGCCATTGACGTTAACGGCGAAGCTTGGGATTTAAGTCGAGAAATAACCCAAGACTCCAATGTTGCAATTATTACTCGAGATACTGATGCCGGCTTAGAGGTTCTGCGTCACGATGCCGCACACGTAATGGCTGAAGCGGTTAAAGAGCTTTACCCTGAGACCCAAGTCACCATTGGCCCATCAATTGAAAACGGCTTTTATTACGACTTTGCTCGTGAGCAGGCGTTTGCGCCCGAAGATTTAGATTTAATCGAAGCGCGAATGAAAGAAATTGTTAAGCGTAATGAGATAATCGAGCGTGAAGTTTGGGACCGAACTGAGGCGATCAACTACTTTATTGGCATTGGTGAAACCTACAAGGCTGAAATCATTTCGGATTTACCTGAAAGTGATACTATTACCGTCTATCGCCAAGGGGATTTTCTGGATTTATGTCGTGGACCTCATTTGCCATCAACCGGTATCTTGCGTGATGGATTTAAACTGACTAAGTTAGCAGGTGCCTACTGGCGCGGTGATTCGAATAATGCGCAACTGCAGCGTATTTATGGCACTGCTTGGTCTGACAAAAAACAATTAAAAGCCTATTTGAAGCGTTTGGAAGAAGCAGAAAAGCGTGATCACCGAAAATTAGGTAAAGCCCTAGATTTGTTTCATATGCAAGATGAGGCGCCGGGCAGTGTGTTTTGGCATCCCAAGGGTTGGGCGATTTATCAAGCTGTGCAAACCTATATGGCTGAAAAGCAATATCAACGCGGATATCAAGAAATCACGACGCCGCAGATTGTGGATATTTCATTGTGGGAAAAATCGGGTCATGCTGATAAGTTTGGTGAAAATATGTTTACCCTCACCAGTGATGAACGAGAGTACGCGGTTAAGCCGATGAATTGCCCTTGCCACGTGCAAGTTTTTAATCAAGGCATAAAGAGCTATCGTGACCTACCTTTACGACTGGCTGAATTTGGTTCATGTCATCGTAATGAAATGTCAGGGTCACTTCACGGTATAATGCGTGTAAGAAGCTTTGTGCAAGACGATGCGCATATCTTTTGTACCGAACAGCAAGTTCAAAGCGAGGTAAAAGAGTTTATCGATTTTCTTCATGCGGTTTATGCTGATTTTGGTTTTGACGAAGTGATTTATAAACTCTCGACGCGTCCAGAACAACGTGTTGGTAGCGATGAAGATTGGGATCGTGCAGAGCTTGCACTTGAACAAGCTTTAAACGAAAACCAATT
This sequence comes from Gammaproteobacteria bacterium, assembly GCA_034110505.1. Lineage (GTDB taxonomy): Bacteria > Pseudomonadota > Gammaproteobacteria > Arenicellales > Arenicellaceae > Arenicella. The sequence goes on along the minus strand of JAWUZB010000051.1, from coordinate 23,269 downwards.
AGACTGGGAGTTACAACCCGGCGAAGGCGCGTTTTACGGCCCCAAAATTGAATTCTCGTTGAAAGACTGCATCGGTAGAGTATGGCAGTGTGGCACAGTGCAAGTAGATTTTTCTATGCCAGGTCGCTTGGGCGCAGAGTACATTGCAGAAGATGGTAGCAAGCAAGTTCCAGTTATGGTGCATCGAGCCATTCTTGGTTCTATTGAGCGGTTTCTAGGCATTTTGATTGAGCAACATGCTGGAGCACTGCCAGCATGGTTAGCACCTCAGCAAGTAATGGTGGCGACTATTGTTACCGATGCGAATGACTATGCTCAAGAGGTTTCAGCGGCGCTTCGTAACGCTGGAATACGTGCTGAAGTAGATCTTCGAAATGAAAAAATCGGTTACAAGGTTCGAGAGCATAGCTTGCAAAAAATTCCTGCGATCTTATGTATTGGTAATCGCGAGGCGGAGCAAGGCACTGTTGCAGTGCGTCGATTTGGTAGTAAGGCTCAAACGGTGATGCCGCTTGAAGATTTTATTCAGCAATTCGGGCTAGAAATAGAAGAAAAACAAGTGTTTGAAGCTCAAGCAGCATCAAACGATTAAATTGAAACAAAATTAAACGTTACCCCTAAACTTCTCACCCTAGAGAAAGGAGAATTAAATGAGTTTAACTAAAAGTATTTTAATTGCAGCTGGTATTGCTGTAACAGCAACAGGCGCTTATTTTGCGACTGTATCAACACCTGAAAATGTTGCCCAAGCTGCCGACACGACAAAGCTTGATCTTTCCACCGATGCGGGCAAGTTGGGCTACACTTTTGGCGCTCAAATTGCGACCGATATGAAGCGTCAAAATTTGCAAGAAGACATTAGCCTAGAGGCTATGTTTGCTGCATTTAGCGACGTGTTCGATGGCAAAGAGCCTCGTTTAAGCCTTGAAGGTATGCAAGCTGCGCAAGTTGCATATCAAGATAAGCAGCAGGCTAAGTTTCAAGCGATAGTTGATAAAAACAAAGCGGATGGTGATGCTTTCTTAGTCAAAAACGCCAAGAAATCAGGCGTGAAATCTACCGATAGTGGTTTGCAGTATGAAGTTTTACGTGAAGGTAAGGGTGCAAAACCAAGCCCGACTGACACAATTAAGGTTCACTACACTGGCACATTAATTGATGGCACGAAGTTCGCCAGCTCTTACGATCGTGGCGCGCCAGCTGATTTTGGTGTTTCGGGTGTAATTCCAGGTTTTGGTGAAGGTCTGCAACTGATGAAAGAAGGCGCTAAATATCGTTTTACTATTCCAGCCAATATTGCTTATGGTGAGCAAGGTCCAGCAAGTATAGGCCCTAATCAGGCATTAGTGTTTGAAGTCGAGTTAATCGAAATCGTAACGCAATCGACTACTAAGCAAGCATCTGAATAATGGAACCGAAACTCGCACTCTATTACAGTAAATACTGTTTTTTCTGTCAAAAGGTTTTGATGTTCTTACGTGATAAAGATCACGATTTAGACCTCCGTAGTACTTCTGACGGTGAACATGCACAGGCTCTGATGCAAGGAGGGGGTAAAACTCAAGTACCTTGTCTACGTATTGAGCAGGCTGAGGGCGGTGTTGAATGGCTGTACGAGTCGGATGATATTATTCGTTATTTGAGCTAGCCGTTTTAGCTGCTCTGATAATAGTGATTCAATGTCAGAAAGCCAGTTGCTCCCGCGACTGGCTTTTTTATTGCGGCTTACCTCAAACCTATCGATCAGAGATGACCAAGCACGAGTTTCGAAAAATATGTTCTTAAGACCCCAGTTTTTAGCGAAATATTTTATAGCACTTTTAGTGTCACTATGTTCGGCTTCAGCGTTAGCATTGCCACAAAATCAATTTCAAAAAAAGCTCGATGATATTGAAAAAAGCAATAAGATTGTTGGCCTGGCGGTTGCCGTGGTTCGCGATGGTGAAGTAACGTTGTTGAAAACATATGGTGTTCAAGCGGTAGGGGTTTCAAATAAAATAACATCTGAAACAAGGTTTCGTATAGCCTCTTTGTCGAAAGCGTTTGCAGCAACAGTTGCAGTACAACTTGAGCTTGAGAATAAGTTGTCGCTGAATGACTTGTTGCTTAGCAGCAACCCAGATTTCAAACTTAAAAACCCAGCTCAAGCTGAAGCGGCAACAATAAAGCATGCGCTCAGTCACCGCTTATCGTTGCCTCCTTATGCTTACGACAACCTGCTTGAAAGTGGCGTAGCAACGAATGCTATATTGAATCAAATGGAGAGAGTAGAGCCAATTTGTAAGGTTGGTTCATGCTATGCCTATCAAAATGTTGGCTTTAATATGGTAGCGTCGGCTGTTGATGAGGCTGACAAGGGTTCCTATACGGAGGCTGTTATTACTCGCCTGTTCGAGCCATTAGGTATGAGTGGAGCATCGTTCGGTAAAGCTCAGTTAATCGGTAGAGGTGATTGGGCTCGATCGCATAAGCGCCGAGGCGGCGGCGAATGGAGAATCGCCGAGGTAAAGCCGGCCTATTACCGAGTGCCTGCGGCTGGTGGCATTAATGCCAACATAACAGACATGTCTAAATGGCTGAGTGCTCAGATGGGAAGCTATCCGCAAATTCTGTCACCATCTAGTTTGCATCGATTGCACACCGCGCAGGTTAGAACGCCTGGTGAATTGCGCCGCACACGACATCTAGGGCGAGTCAGCGATGCGCATTACGGTTTAGGTTGGAGGATTTATCAGTATGCTGGCCATGAAGTGATTAACCATTCTGGTTCGGTTGAAGGTTACGCCGCGCAAATCGCTTTTTTACCTCAGAAAAATGTCGGCATAGTGTTATTAACCAATTCCAACAGCAAGTTTTTTTGGAGTGTTTTGCCTGCGTTTTTAGATAATGAGTTAGGCTTAAACAGGTTGAAATGACAAGGGTTTGAGTTAAGGTAATTAGCCTTTACTCGCGCGTTAAAAACTTTTTCAGCCGAAAAAAAGCCCGCGCAAATGCGAGGGCTTTGACACTATTCCTTTTTTAAAAACTAAAGCAGACTAGCCGGATTAACAAAAACCAAACCTTGTGCCTGAGCAACAGCTTCATACGTTAACTTGCCTTCATGAACGTTTAATCCGTTCAATAAGTGATGGTCTTGCTGCATTGCTTTTTTCCAACCTTGGTTAGCCATGCTAAGCACAAACGGCAGAGTTGCATTGTTTAAGGCATAGGTAGAAGTTTGAGGAACGGCACCGGGCATATTAGCGACACAATAATGAACCACGCCGTCGACCACAAAAGTAGGGTCTTGGTGAGTCGTTGCCCTCGAGGTTTCTAAGCAACCTCCTTGGTCAATCGCTACGTCAACGATTACCGAGCCAGTCTTCATCGATTTGATGATTTCACGAGTAACTAGCTTAGGTGCGTTGGCGCCTGGTAATAACACTGCGCCAATCACTAGATCGGCTTCGGCGCAATGGCGCTCGACGGCCTCCTTGGTTGAGTATAAACAGTTAACACGACCACCAAACTCAACGTCAAGCTGACGTAAGCGTGGAATAGAGCGGTCGACAATAGTCACGTTCGCACCCATACCTTTGGCTATATACGCTGCGTTTTGCCCGACAACGCCACCGCCAATCACGAACACATTTGCGGGTGCAGTTCCGGGCACACCGCCCATTAATACACCGCTTCCGCCCTGAGCCCGCTCAAGACAATGCGCGCCAGCCTGAGCCGACAATCGACCAGCCACTTCACTCATTGGCGCAAGTAAAGGTAGCGAGTTGTTGGGCCCTGTGACGGTCTCATAAGCGACTGCTGTCACACCAGACTCTAAAAGAGCGGCAGTTTGGTTTGGGTCTGGAGCCAGATGTAGATAGGTGAACAGTAATTGACCTTTACTTAGCTGCGAGCATTCGATCGCTTGGGGTTCTTTTACTTTAATGATCATCTCGCTTTCTGCAAAGATAGACTCGGCTGAGTTGGCAATCTTTACCCCTATACTCGCATAAACGTCGTCACTTAAACCAATGCCCGCCGCTGCACCAGTCTCGATAGTAACTTCATGTCCATGCGCTATCAGTTCATGAGCGCTCGCTGGGCTTAGACCCACACGGTACTCGTGATTTTTAATCTCTTTAGGCACACCAATTTTCATTTTCGAATCCTCATTTGTGGGGTCATTGTTTTTTTAAAATAATACTGCTGGAGGCCGCCGTGTTTAAGCTAATTTCTGGTTATATTTTGTTATTTACAGTAATATTTAATTATATTAATGGGTGTTTAAGGTTTATTCACTGAAATATCCAGCCTAAGCAGATGAGAGAGTTATGCAAGAAAGTGCCCCTTTAGATAAGTATGACCGTAACATCCTCAATGTTTTGCAGCAGGACGGTCGAATTTCATTCACTGATCTCGGTAAAAGGGTTGGTCTGACCACCACTCCCTGTATTGATCGAGTCCGAAAGCTTGAGCGTGCTGGCTTTATAAAAGGTTATTCAGCTCGCCTAAGCGCTAAGAAATTAGACAAAGGCTTAGTGGTATTCGTGCAAATCAGCCTCGATAGAACCAGTAAGAAAACCTTTGATGATTTCCGCCGCTCAATTCAAAAGGTACCTTCAGTACAAGAGTGTTATTTGGTGACTGGAAGCTTCGACTTCTTAGTGAAGGCGCGTATAAAAGATATGGCCGCGTATCGTGATTTACTGGAGGGCGAGTTGTTGAATTTGCCGGGTGTTAAAGAGTCGACTAGCATTGCCGCTATGGAGATCGTAAAAGAGACACTTGAGATTGACTTATAGGTACCTCTGCATAGCGCCATGCAAGCAGAAATGACTAATTTTTTTAAAGATTGGTCAGCAAGCAAGATGGATATATAAATTCAGCCTAGCTGCGATTTATGGCGCTTTGCTCATATAAAAGCATCAAATAATAGTTGTCATCTTGTGGTGCACTGCGCTCTGGCGTTCAATAATTGCACTCTATCGGTGCAATGTTGCTTTGAGTGGGCTATATTGGTGCGCCACTTAAGGGCGCGGCGGTTAGATCGCCCGTAATAGGCTTGTTTTAAGCAATGTTAACCCTCCTTAAGTTGGCATGATGTTTGCTAATACCTTGTTGCCGAGTAATCTCGGCTATAAGCAATCGGCATTTCAAGTGTTTAGCTTTGTATAAGTTGCGTAGATATTAAAACGTTAAGTATTTGCGGGTTTAACTTAAAAGTTAGAGGCTCGCCGTAAACAGGTCGTGTAATCAAACTGCAGTGCGTTACGCGACCGACTAAATTTAATCCATATTTTGAGGAAAAGTAATGTCAGCTTCAGACGTACTAAAACAGATAAAAGACGAAGATATCAAGTATATCGACTTTCGTTTCACCGACACACGCGGTAAAGAACAACACGTAACAGTGCCTACGACAGTTGTAGACGAAGATACGTTTGTCGAAGGGAAAATGTTCGACGGTTCTTCAGTTGCTGGTTGGAAAGGTATAAATGAATCAGACATGATTTTGATGCCGGATACTGAGACGGCGGTTCTTGATCCATTCTTCCAAGATAAAACACTTAACATTCGTTGTGACATCATCGAGCCAAGCACAATGGAGGGTTACGAGCGCGACCCTCGTCAGATTGCCAAGCGTGCCGAAGCGTATCTAAACGAGACTGGTATCGGTGATACTGCTTACTTTGGCCCAGAAAATGAATTTTTCGTATTCGACGATGTTCGTTATTCTACTGACCCTCGTGGTACGTTCTTCGAGATTGACTCAGAAGAAGCTTGCTGGAACTCAGATAAGTCTTACGATGGCGGTAACATGGGTCATCGTCCAGGTTTAAAAGGCGGTTACTTTCCAGTGCCACCGGTAGACTCATTGCACGACTTACGTGCGGCTATGTGTCAGTCATCGGAAGCCATGGGTTGCCCGACTGAAGTGCATCATCACGAGGTTGCTACCGCTGGACAATGCGAAATTGGTACTATTTTCAATACGCTTGTGAAAAAAGCTGATGAAGTACAGATTTTTAAATATGCGGTGCATAACACGGCGCACATGTTTGGTAAATCGGCGACTTTTATGCCTAAGCCTATCGTTGGTGACAATGGTTCTGGTATGCACGTTCATCAATCTATTTTTAAAGACGGTGAAAACGTGTTCGCTGGCGATGGGTATGGTGGTTTGAGTGAGACAGCCTTGTACTACATCGGTGGTATCTTCAAGCATGCAAAAGCAATTAATGCTTTCGCTAATGCTTCGACAAATAGCTACAAGCGTTTAGTGCCAGGCTTTGAAGCGCCAGTTCTGCTTGCGTACTCAGCACGTAATCGTTCTGCCTCATGCCGTATTCCATATGTTACTAATCCTAAGGGTCGTCGTATTGAGATACGCTTCCCAGACTCAACGGCTAACCCGTACTTAGCCTTTGCTGCTATGTTAATGGCCGGTATTGATGGTATCAAGAACAAGATTCACCCAGGCGATGCGGCTGATGAAGACTTGTATGAGTTACCCGCGGCCGAGCAAGCTAAGATCCCCATGGTTGCTGCAGGTTTAGATTATGCCTTGGAAGCGCTAGATAACGATCGTGAGTTCTTAACTGCTGGTGGTGTGTTCACTGACAGTGCGATTGATGGCTATATTGAGCTCAAGCAAGCTGAAGTTGATGCATTACGCATGGCAACTCATCCGATTGAATTCGAAATGTCTTACAGCTGTTAGATTATTTGCTAGAAAAAGCCTCGAGAGATCGAGGCTTTTTTTTAGGCAGCTATGCACTACTTTGGTGCAAAAGGTCGTGTGTCAAATATCTTACCTGAGTTAAATTGTAAGTAGAACCAAGAAATGAACTCCCAAATCAATACATGAAATATGCCGCTCTAATCGAAAGCTTGCAATGCGCGGTGATCCTAATCGATCGCCATAGCAAGGTTGAGCTGGTAAATATCTCAGCAGAAACATTGTTCTGTCAGAGTCGTAGGTACTTGCTAGGCCAGCCGTTTTCAAACTTAATAGTTGATCAAACTGTCGAAAAGTGTATTCAAGATTGCCTAGAAAGCAATGCTCAATACACTTTACGTGAGGTCTCTATTGACGTTGGTGGCCAAGAGACCTTGGTTGATATGACCTTGTCGGGTGTCACCAATATTGAATTTATCAAGCCATCGGTATTGATTGAGCTTAGTGTTATTAATCGTATATCACGGTTTATGAAGGAAAAAAATCAACTTGAACGTCAGCAGGCGTTTAGGTTGATGATGCGGGGCTTGGCGCATGAAATTAAGAACCCTTTAGGTGGAATTCGTGGAGCTGCGCAATTACTTGACCGAGAATTAGCCGACCCTTCGCAGAAGGAACTGACTGATATTTTAATTAAGGAAGCCGATCGTTTAACTCGATTAGTCGATCGAGTGATGGGTTCCCGCGAACAACTTAAGCCACAATTTTTGAATATTCATGAGGTGCTAGAACATGTGCTTCATCTGGTCACGGTTAGGTCTGCCGAGAAAATTTTGGTCGAGCGCTTTTATGACCCAGCATTACCTGAGATAAAAGCTGATAAAGAACAAATGATTCAAGCAGTACTAAATATAGTCGGTAACGCTATCGAGGCTCAGAAAGGCATGGCTAGGATCAATCTTGGCTTTACTACTCAGTTTGAGCGTTTCGTGACCTTAAATCAGCAAATGCATCGCCAAGTTTTAAGAATAAAGATTTGGGATAGCGGGCCCGGTGTGCCGCCAGAGATACGTAATAATTTATTTGACCCACTAGTAACCGGAAGGCCTGAGGGCACTGGCTTAGGGCTATCCATCACCCAGGAGATCGTTCAACGGCATAATGGCGTGGTGCAACTAGAGGATCATCATGGCAAAACCTGTTTCTCGATTTACCTACCCTACGCCAATGGCGATTAGCACGCGCATGGAGAATAAGTATGCATAAAGTTTGGATAGTTGATGACGATTCATCGATTCGTTGGGTATTAGCGCGGGCATTGCGGGTCGAAGGCTTCGATGTAACCGACTTTGAAGATGCCGAGTCTGCGTTGAGTCACCTCGAGCAAGATACGCCCGAGGTGTTAATGACGGACATTAGAATGCCCGGTATGAGCGGTTTGGAGTTGGCTAAAATTTTACAACAGCAACATTCTGATATTCCAGTCATCGTGATGACGGCGCACACTGATCTCGATAGCGCTTTAGCAAGTTATGAAAGTGGAGCGTTCGAGTATCTACCTAAGCCTTTTGATCTTGATGAGGCGGTACGTTTAGTACATCGAGCAACTGAGCCCAAAGGCGGCGAGATAATCCTCGAAGACGAGATCGGTGAAGAGGTTGATATCATTGGTGAAGCTCCGGCTATGCAAGAAGTGTTTCGAGCGATCGGTCGTCTAGCGAAATCAAATATTAACGTAATGGTTTGCGGTCAATCGGGGACTGGTAAAGAATTAGTGGCGAACGCGCTGCACCATCATAGCCCCAGAGCGACCAAAGCCTTTGTAGCCATCAATATTGCGGCTATTCCCGCTGAGTTACTTGAGTCGGAGTTGTTTGGTCATGAGAAAGGGGCTTTTACGGGTGCCCAAGCGCAACGAAAAGGGCGATTCGAACAAGCCGACGGAGGTACGCTTTTTCTTGATGAAATCGGCGAAATGAGTGCTGATTTACAGACTCGGCTGTTGCGAGTGCTATCCGATCGTAGGTTCTATCGAGTAGGCGGGCGTGATTTAGTGTCAGTTGATGTTCGGGTTTTAGCAGCGACTAATCGCAACTTGGAACAGCAGGTTGAGCAAGGGCACTTTCGTGAAGATTTGTATCATCGATTAAATGTTATCCGTATCGATATCCCTTCGTTGCGAGAGCGCTCTGAAGATGTGCCGTTACTGGCTAAGCGTTTTCTTCGAACTAGTGCTGAAGAGCTTCAAGTCGAAATGAAAGTATTGTCCGACCCCGCTCTGGTGCGAATGATGGCTTACGACTGGCCTGGCAATGTTCGACAATTGGAGAATATGTGTCGTTGGATTACCGTCATGGCACCGGCTAAATCAGTTAGCATTGATGATTTACCGAAAGAACTTCTGGGTGTTTCGCCGGAAGTCTCTACACAGGATTGGGAGTCTGCGCTGGCAAAACTGGTTCGCCAAAAGCTAAACATGGGGCAACATGATGTTTTGGAGGATCTGTTAAAACGTTTCGAAGGGGTGATGTTGACGGTCGCTTTAGATCACACTAACGGGCATAGACAAAACGCGGCTAAGTTACTCGGCTGGGGTAGAAATACACTGACTCGTAAGCTTAAGGATTGCGGATTGGATTAAACCAAAAGAAGGGTGTTAAAAGTACAATTATTGGTTCATCAGTGTTTTAGGTGTCATCAGCTTGGGTATAATGACTTATATCCTGAAGTCTCATGTTGTTCGATTTTTGCTCCTCTAGACAATGAAAAAATTAAAAATAGTCACCCTTATTACTATCACCGTCATAGCCCTGTCTACGAGTGGCATGCTCTGCGCACAGGCACGTTATGTGACCGATGACTTTAAGGTCATGCTGCGCACTGGCCCGAGTGTCCAAAATAAAATTGTAGACTCGCTAAACAGCGGTACTCGCTTAGAGGTGCTGCGCGAAGATGCGGGCAACGGTCATAGTCAAGTGCAAACCAGTAACGGTACGATTGGTTATGTTCTGACTCGTTTCTTGAGCGACAATCGATCCGCTCGTAGCCGAGTGAAAACCTTGGAAAGCCAATTAAAGCAATTACGCTCAAAACCAGGCGAGTTACAAACATTGCTGGCAAGCTCTCAAGAAGAGAATCAGCAGTTGATTCTTCAAAATACACAATTAACCAGTCAATATGAAGCATCATCAAAGGAGCTGGCGCAAATCAAAACTGTGTCGGCCGACGCGGTCAATTTATCGCAACGCAGTGCTAAATTAGAAACCGAAGTTCAGCAATTGTTATTGCAACTTGATGACATTCGAATACAAAATGAAGTTCTTAAAGACCAAAGTGCTAAACGGTGGTTTGTACTGGGTGTTGGCGCGATACTGATTGGCTTGTTGTTAGGCTGGATACTCTCGATCGCAGTTCGACCAAGGCGCCAATCTTGGGGCGCGTAATAGTTGGCTTAAACTTCGGACTAGTATCAAATTAACAACGATAACATCAGCATGCCTGAGTCGAGAATTTCGAAAAGTATCTTCCAATCGGGCCAATTCCTTTTAGATAAGCTAATAACATGATTATTGATTTGCGTAGCGACACTTTAACTAAGCCATGTGATGCTATGCGCCGAGCAATGGCAAATGCCGAGGTTGGTGATGATGTTTACGGAGAAGATCCAACGGTTAATAGCCTGGAAGCTGAGCTTGCTGAGCGTGCTGGCCATCAAGCGGGTCTCTTTTTTCCCAGTGGTACACAGAGTAACTTAGTTGCTCTGCTGGCTCATTGTCAGCGCGGAGACGAGTACATTGTCGGGCAAAATGCTCACACTTATAAATACGAAGGTGGTGGTGCTGCCGTGTTAGGTAGTATTCAGCCGCAACCGATAGAACATGACGATGATGGAACAATTCCGTTAAGTAAAATTGAGGCGGCGATTAAAGCCAATGATTTTCACTTTGCCAAATCAAAATTACTCGCTCTGGAAAATACTATTGGCGGTAAGGTCATTGCACAAAGCTATATCGCCGAGGCCAAGGCATTAGCGCAAAAACATAGTTTGGTGTTTCATTTAGATGGTGCTCGAGCATTTAATGCCGCGGTCGCTCAAGGACTTGAGTTGTCCGACATAACAAGTCAATTTGACTCAGTATCTTTGTGTCTGAGCAAGGGCTTGGGAGCACCAGTGGGATCGGTGCTAGTGTCAAACAAGTTAGTTATTGATCAAGCCAAGCGCTGGAGAAAGATGGTCGGTGGCGGCATGCGTCAAGCAGGGGTGTTGGCCGCCGCGGGCTTATATGCAATTAACAATAACGTCATGCGATTGGCCGAGGATCACGCTCGAGCAACGCGTTTAGCTGATGCTTTGTTAGATATCGATGGCTTGAATGTTGTGGCTGGAAAGGCGCATACCAATATGGTTTATTTGACGGTCACAGAAGAAATCGGTAAGCGCTTTACCACCGATTGTAATAGGCAAGGATTGCTTTTTACAGGAGAGCCTTTATATCGTCTAGTCATTCACAGCGGTATCGATGACCTAATGATTGAAACGGCAATAGAAATCATTCACAAATTTTTTCAATCGTAGGATTTTCCTATAGTCTCATTAAAGAGATAAGTGGAGCTCAGATACTTATCGAATCGAACTAACACAACACCAGTATTGGTTTGTATTTAACATACAAATGTGTATTATATATTTAATAAAAAATAATACTGTTATTAAGCAGATACGGGTAAATTTTTACGTAGTGGTGATGTATGAAAGTTAGATCGTTTTATTTCTTAGCAAGTTTATCTTTGGGACTTGCTGTTAGTTTTTCCGCCGTCGGAGCAAAATTTCAACCGGTATATTCTCTTAAAAACCTAGGACAACAGCAAGATGCAGCTGGTCTAAGCTTTCAAAAAGTTCAAGTCAAATGCAACACAGGCCCACAGTTAAGGTATGTGCACCGCAACGCGGATGCTAAAGATTGGTGCGTCAATGGTAATTCCTCTGAGTGTTTTGAAGAGCGTATGGAGGCGGCAACAAGAGCATGTAGTGTTGCTAAAAATGAAATTACTGCCCCAACTATTATAGCTGATCAAGGAGTCGTTAAGTCGCCAAGCCCAGAACAGCTGAGCGCCCAGATCGAACGTGATAAGTTGCAACAAGAGCTAATTGCGAATCAGCAAAAAAAAATAGAACTTCGAACTCGACAACTTGAGTTAAAAAAACGCGAGTTAAAATTACAGACGCAACAAGACGCAATTTAGCTGAAAGCGCCAGCGGCTACTCTAGTGCTGAATCCTGGCTGTTTTTATGAGGGCCGCTATTAAACGTTGTTCCGGGCGATTTCGGCCATCAATTGGGCGTGATTATCCGAGTCATTTAAACAGGGTATATAGCTATACTTTTCTCCGCCAGCTTCGATAAAGTATTCTTTGTTTTCGCCTTCAATCTCCTCTAATGTTTCTAAGCAATCGGCACTAAAACCAGGGCAAATCATATCAACTGACTTTATACCTTGCTCTGGATATGCCTTTAGGGTCTGATCGCAATAAGGCTGCAGCCACTTTTCTGCACCAAAACGTGACTGAAATACAAGCTGCCACTGCTCATCTTCGAGCTTTAAGTAATCGGCAATACGTTGAGCACTATCGGCGCATTGAGCCTGATAAGGGTCTCCTCGAGTGATGTACTTTTGCGGAACACCATGGAAAGACATCACCAATTTTTGATTGCGCCCATGTGTTTCCCAATGTTGTAAAATTGAATCACCGACGGCTTTAATATAGCTATCGTAGCGGTAATAATCGCTAACAAAAGTTAAGCTAGGCACCCACCGTTGTTTGCTTAAAGCTTTACCAATGGCGTCAAAGGTTGATCCATTGGTAGCACCGCTATATTGCGGGTAGAGCGGCAATGCGATAATTTTACGTACACCTTTTTGATGCAAGGATTTGATTTTTTCCTCGACGCTAGGGTTGCCGTAGCGCATAGCCACCTCGACTTCGAATTCATCGCCCAGCATTTCTGCTGTCTTCGCTCCTAGACTAGTGCTATTAAGTAATAATGGCGAGCCATCGTTCGTCCATATTTCTCGATATATGGCGGCACTTTTGTGTGAACGAAAATTGACGATAATGCCTTTAACCAAAATCATTCTAAATAAGGTAGGCAGTTCGATTACTCGAGGGTCCATTAGGAACTCTCCAAGATACGTCCGTAAGCCCGGACAAACGGGTCTATCCGGTGTGCCAAGATTGATCAGTAATACACCAATTTTAGAACTGCTATTGGCAATGTCGTGTTCGGATCCGTAGTATTTCATAAGCTTGTTTTTAATGGTAATAGCGCCGACAAGATTATGTTAAGGAGTGTTTATTCCGTGTCGTTACTTAATGTTATTTTGAAATATGCAAAATCGATATTAGCACGAGGCATCTAGTCGGCTACGCTGAATAAGTAGACCTTCTGCAGCGATTAACTCTGAGTTGCTTGAGCCGAGGTTGAAAACAAAATAACGTTTGCAGCTTAACCAGAGATGTCTAAGCGTCTCCGGTCACCTTCATATCTGTGCGAATATGCTCTTTTGCGAAGTCGACCATACGTTTTAATGAGCGTTCGGCCTTCGTTCTTATCGCTTCGTCGATTAGTATTTCATTGTTGCCAGAGTTGAGTACTTTTTCGAGGCGTTGAAGGTCGTTCATTTTCATCCACGGGCATTGAGCGCAGCTTTGGCAAGTGGCACCATTGCCTGCGGTCGGCGCTGCAATAAACTCCTTATCAGGTGAGTACTGCTTCATTTTATGAAAAATACCATCTTCGGTTGCAACGATAAACTTCTTATGGGGTAGTTCACGGGTGGCATTCAAAATTTTACTGGTAGAGCCGACGACATCAGCAAGGTCGACGACACTCATTGGTGACTCGGGGTGAACCAACACAGCTGCATCGGGGTGCTGTTGTTTTAACTGCAGCAATGCCTCGGCTTTAAATTCTTCATGAACAATGCAAGAACCCTGCCACATGATCATATCCGCACCAGTCTCTTTCTGAATATAGCCACCCAGAAACCTATCTGGACCCCAGATGATTTTTTCACCTTTATCGCGCAAGTAGGTGCAAATTTCTAGCGCGATCGATGAGGTAACAACCCAATCAGCACGTGCTTTAACCTCGGCACTGGTATTCGCGTAGACCACCACCGTTCGGTCTGGGTATTGGTCGCAAAATGCCGAAAATTCGTCGATAGGACAGCCTATGTCAAGTGAGCATTCCGCGTCATTGTCGAGTAATAGCACTCGCTTTTCGGGGCTAAGAATCTTGGATGTTTCTGCCATAAACCTTACACCAGCGACAACGATAGTGCTGGCTTTATGCTCATAGGCGTAACGTGCCATTTCAAGAGAGTCAGCGACTGTGCCACCACTCTCTTCGGCTAAGTCTTGAAGGTCTTCATCAACGTAATAATGAGATACCAAGATAGCATCCTGATCTTTCAGTTGCTTTAACAGTTTGGTTTTTAGATCTGATTCGGCTTTATGGCCGAGCGCGCTATGCGTGATCGAACGTGCGATCGCGGCAGTCTCGTTAATTTCTGATTCTAGGCTTTTGGGAACATCTAGCGCTTTGGACATCTGGCTCTCCAGTTAATGCAATTAAACCATATTGATCGTATCACAGCTTACCTAATTAGGTGTTAAGCGGGCATAAAAAAGCCACTGCAAACAGTGGCTATTTATAACGCTTTAGTGAGTGATGATTGCTAAAACGGCTTAGGAATACTCAGGCCCGCTTTTCGAGTGGTTTTTTTAGCGACCTTCTTCGTGGCTTTTTTTACAGCGGGCTTCTTAGTAACCTTCTTAGCGACTTTTTTGGTAGCTGTTTTTTTAGCGACCTTCTCAGCGACTTTTTTTACAGCGGGCTTCTTAGTAACCTTCTTAGCGACTTTTTTGGTAGCTGTTTTTTTAGCGACCTTCTTCGTGGCTTTTTTAACAGCGGGCTTCTTAGTAACTTTTTTAGCTACCTTTTGTTTAATAGCGGCGACCGTGGTTGGTTTTTTTATTTCTGCCTTTTGGGTAACTTTCTTAGCTTTCTTTTTAGACTTAGCTGCGGCCATTGTATTCCTCTCTCTGGTGATGAGACTGGTTGTTAAGTTCCTTGTTAAAACTTTAAGCGAAAAAACATCTAGCTAGAGGTTTTTTATTGCCTTGTTTAGCTTCCACTAAAAGGCCATATAGAATACTAGCTTTGTTACAAACAATTGCTCAACAACTATAGTTAAGCAACGCTAAATGTCAAGTAAACGCATTGACGAGGGTGCATAGGATTAATAGCTCGGTATAATACGCTGCTATTTACGAACACATTATTAGTAATCTTATGTCTGAATTTTTCTTTTCCTATGGTCTTTTTGTCGCCAAAATTGTTACTGGCTTAATAGCTCTGGTATTTGCTGTAGCAATTGTCGGAGGTGGTCGCAAGAAAGATCACGGACCGAGTTTAAAGGTCACCAACTTAAATGATAAGTATAACGAGCTGAAATCCACTATTCAGCAATCGCTAATGGATAAAAAGGAGTACAAGGCACTACTGAAATCTGAGGCAAAGGACGCTAAAAAAGATAAGAAATCAGCCAAGGTGGTAAAGCCTCGGCCGAAGTTATTTGTGCTTGAATTCGAAGGAGACATTCATGCTTCAGGAGTCGAGACCATGCGCGAAGAGATTACCGCATTGCTCTCGGTCGCCGAGCCGCAAGACGAAGTGCTGATGAAGTTAGATAACTCGGGTGGTGCTGTGCACGAGCACGGTTTAGCCTCATCCCAATTACAACGTATAAATGATGCAAAGCTCAATTTCACAGTGTCGGTAGACAGAGTTGCGGCTAGTGGCGGTTACATGATGGCCTGTGTAGCAGATAAGATTGTTGCCGCACCGTTTGCCATCGTCGGATCAATTGGCGTTGTTGCACAACTACCAAATTTTCATCGTCTACTGGACCGAGTTGGTGTTGATTGGGAGCAACACACCGCTGGTGAGTACAAAAGAACAGTAACCATGTTTGGTGAAAACGGAGAAAAAGAACGTGAAAAATTAAAGCTAGAGCTTCAAGAGACACACGTTTTATTTCGTGATTTCGTCGCTGAACATCGTCCTAAGTTGGACGTTGATAAAGTTTCAACTGGCGAGCATTGGTACGGTAAGCAGGCGCTGGAGTTAAATTTGGTTGATGAGCTAGTGACGAGTGATGAGTATCTAGTTAATGCATTAGACCAATTTGATATCTATGAAATAAATATGGAGGTCAAGCAAGGCCTTCAAGACAAGTTATTAGGTGGTCTGTTCGCAAGTTTCTCAAAAGTTAGAAACAGTATTGCTAGTAGCGAACAAAATTCAAAGTATAAGTAGCTTTATTTGGCGGTAAATTGCTAGCTAGCCTAGGTTGTGCTTGACTCAACTACTACTGGCAGCCGTTGTAAGAGCATGGGTATTAAACTATCGTAAGAGCAACGCTTACGACGATTGAGGCAGATCACGCAATGACTGGTTTAATTGAGGTTTATTTCGTAAGGTCTTATTCGCCGCAGTGGAGTGTTCGAAAACTAAATTCTTGTAAAGACTCGGTTGCCCTGCCGGTGACCATTACAGTTTACTCATGAAATTTTTTTCACAGCACTTCTGCCTCATGATCGTGGATATAATCCCTATCTAATAACATTCTAGGAATATTAGTAATGCTCAAATTAAATCGTTCTGCAGCCGTCGTGCTTTTGTCTTCATTCGCGCTTAGCGCATGCACAACTGTGAACCCATATACCAATCAGAGTCAAACTAGCAAGGCCGCTATCGGCGTCGGAGTTGGTGCCTTAGCTGGAGCTGTTATTGGCCTAATCAGTGGTGATGATAGCCGAGAGCGCCGAAAGCGAGCACTTATCGGCGCGGGTCTTGGCGGCTTGGCTGGTGGGTCAGTCGGTTACTATATGGATGTTCAGGAAGCCAAGTTACGCCAGACCTTAGCGGGTACTGGTGTGAGCGTAACGCGTCAGGGCGATAATATCGTATTGAATATGCCATCAAACATTACCTTTGGTGTCGGCCGTGCGAGTATCAGTGGTGATTTCTTTAATGTATTGAACTCAGTCGATTTGGTCGTCAAAGAATATGACAAAACTCTGATTGAAATTATGGGTCACACTGATAGCAGCGGGTCACGAGAGTTCAACCAGGGTTTGTCAGAAAGACGCGCAGCTTCGGTTTCTCAGTATTTTCTAAGTCGCGGCGTCAAACCCTTAAGACTAGCGACTTACGGACACGGTGAAGATTACCCTATCGCCAGTAATGAATCTGATCAAGGCCGTAGTCAAAATCGTCGAGTAGAAATAGTGCTACTACCAATTGCTAGCTAGTTTATTGAACGGCTTTTGGTTTAAGTGAATTTTGCAATCGCCACTAGTGCATAACAGCCACCGGTTATGCATAAGCTGAGCATTACCGCGGCCGAAGCAAGATCTTTAGCTCGGCCTGATAATTCATGATTTTCAAGCCCGACTCGGTCCACAGTGGCTTCAATCGCTGAGTTTAGTAGCTCTACAATTAGGACAATAAAGACCAATACGCAAAGGAGAATTTTTTGCGTTAAGTCTTCGCCAATCCAGATGCCCGTTGGTAAAAAAATGCAGGCAAGGCCGAGTTCTTGTTGGAATGCGCTTTCGTGTTTAACGGCGGCTACAAAACCTTTTAGGGAGCAGTTGAATGCCTTCCATGCACGTGAAAAGCCAGTACCGTTGTTAAGTGGATGGATCATGATTAATGTTTATTTTTGTTGAATAGCTACACGATTTTACAATATTTCGACAGTCCCAGAGTTTTTTTGCGTATATTTAATCGTTTTCCTAATAAGATGAGACCTCAGCATAACTCGACGAACGAATAAAAACGCCTGTAATGCCTCCACTTTTTGTTGAAAAACTTGCCAATAGCTAGCTATTAGCCGCGTTATCCGCCTCAATTGGATACATTCCAAGCTATTTTTATTTCGTCCCTGAGTTATGCTGAGGTCTCAAGATATGTTTTATTTTTGGCATAGCCAAAAAAAGCACCAGCCCTTAGTACAAGAGCGGGTGCTTTCGCTATATCAAGAATACTAATTAAGCAGGCGTCATGTTGTAGAACGCAATTTTGTTACCATCTAGGTCACGCACATAACCGCCATAGAAAAAAGGAAGACGTTGCCCTGGAGCGCCTTCGCAGGTAGCACCTAGCTCAATCGCTTTGTTGTATAAGGCTTTGGCTCCCTCCGCTGAGCCACCAGGAATTGCAATCATTTGGCCGTTACCAACGCTTTGCTCACCTTTGTCTGCAGGAGTGCAAATGGCCAGCATGGAACCTCCCGCGTCAGTGCCGTAAAATTTAATGTGCTCAAGCCCCATAAGCTGCTTGCCACCAATTTGTTCGAGTAGTGCGTCATAGAATGCGACTGCTTTTTTTAGGTCTTTAGTACCAATAGTTGTATATCCGAGCATGTTTGTACCTTTTTAGTGAGTTAGATTTAGGTGCTTGATAAGTTAATCAAATTAGAGTCAATTCGGTAGCAGATTAGACTACATCTAGTTGATCAACTATGTGAAGTGCTAAGATTTATGCTGGTATATCGGCAAGGTATAGGCAGATTTCTTGATCAATAAATGTGGGCAGGGGGCAGTGGTGAGGTACCGATCAGGCTGATATGTTATTTAGCTTTAGACTTAACTGATCGGACGTAATATCGGCTATTTGAATGAATTTTTAGTGTGAGGTCATTCCATCGCAAATAGAAACACCAGACATAATACCAAGTCTGTCTGCAATCATATTGTTGAGGAATTAGTCATTCCAGCCAGGGGGGTTGGCGCCTTCAATCAAATACCAAGGATCTTCATCGCTTGCGTAGTCTGGCCCAGGCACGGCTAACATCCAGCGTAGCGCATCTAGCACAGCCTCATGGTAAATGGTCCAATGGTGCTGGTTGTCTCTGCGATCGATGTATTGAGTCTTGAGGTTTTCTAGGCCTGACTTTTGAATAGCGTTTAGTAACTCATCTAAACCTTTTTGCATTGTGCCTCCCTCATTTGCCATTGTTAGATAGAGACTTCTAGCCTTATTGTTGTGCTTACTTAAAAACTCAGCGGCTTGTTTAGTCAGCTGCCTGTCGTCGTACCAGAGACTCGGACTAATCGCTATATAGTCAGTGAAAAGGTCTGGTGTCTTTATCAGAGTTTCACTTATAAATAGCCCGGCCAAGGATTCTCCGACAACTATTTTTCTAGACGAGGCTCTGTAGTTTTGATTTATAAACGGCTGAACTATGTGTCTTATTTTAGAGCGAAACTGGTCAGCGCCGCCGAGCTCCCCCTGCGCTCGATTGTATCGTTTGTCCACATTCATACTGGTCAGTTCATACAAGCGGTTTTGTGTGGCAATGCCGACCACAATTAACTCCTCGAAAATGTAAGGGTTAATTGAAGCTAGCGCGCCCAAGCCAGCAATTTGCTTAAAGTCTTGCTGTTGACCGCCGTCGATCACATAGAGTACTGGGTAGTGTTTGGTTTTATCTATCTCAGTGTTACTTGCCGAGTCGTTGACAGCCGACGTTTGTTGGTAATAGCTATCTGGGAGGTAGACATTTACCTCAAGCTGCTTGCCTTGTTGGCCTGTGTCGAGGCGATAGGACTGTCCCAGATTTATCGCTTGTTGTGATTCAATTTTTACCGTAGTACAGGGGTTCGCTTCGGCGAGCGCAATTGAGCTAAGAAAAGTTTGCGATAACGCTAAAATTATTTTTATGATTCTTGTGCTTTTCATCTTTGCCTTACTGTCTAATAGGTTTCAGGTCGAGTCTAGTGGTAGTGCTGAACTGTTTGTTATAAGCCCGGTGCTTGCCACTCTCCGTCGCCATCAAAGTCGACGTAAATTGGGTTAGAGAAAGCATAGGGTTCCAAATTTGGATAAACGCGTTGATAGTCAATGGTCGCTGGGCCACTAACTTCTACTGTTACAAACGAGTCTTTGTCAAACGAAAGCGGTACCAGAAGGACGTGTTCATTACCCTCCTTTAACTCATATTGGTCAACTGTTTCACCGTTTATTTGAATCTTGGCAATGCTTACTGGAATCCACTCTGCGGATTCAATTTTAAGCGAAAGTTGCCCTCGCTGGCCGCTAAATGTGTCGCCCATTTTAGCGCCCGAGAGCGATATTTCTAGCAGCGGGCCTGTAGTGCCATAGGCGTTTCCAGATTTCAGTGAAGCTAGGAACTCGCCTTGCTTAAAGTTGCTGACACGGTCATCAGCCAGCGCCACCATCGTTCTCGGTACAGCGACCTGTTCGCTTGAACTATGTGAGTCGCTGTTAGCCGTGGCAACAATTTTTTCTCCTTGCTTAACAAACGATAGCCAGTCGCGGCGCAGAGCCTGGATTCGCTCGCGATTGTATTCGCCGCCGGGATTAATAACTTCGAATAAATCAATATCTAAATCTCGAGTGCCAGTCTCATTGTGTGGCTCAATCAGTGAATTATTAGGATGAGAGTGGAGCGGCTTTAACGGATTATAAGGGTGGTTTGCTGGCCCCATATGATCTAGGAAATTACCATCATTAACCAACTCCTGCCAATTGCTTGGCAGTTCATCGCTGAGCGCTAGGGTTAATCTTGCATGATTTAGTTGTACTAAAACTTGCTCGCCCTGTTGCTTTTTTACTTGGTGGATAATATCGCGCCAGCGTTTATCCTCGTGATTTACCATGCCGCGTCGATAGGCATGTGGTTCGGGTGTATAGGGGAAGAAATTTGCATGTCCACCGGTGAATTTATTCTGCTCTGTGGCGAGCAGACTAGTGACTTCCGCGGCGGCGATTGAGACGATTTTACCAGTCACACCAAGTGCGGCGATCTGGGGAGCGAAGTCCACGGGCACATCATGCTCACTCGAAACCATTACTTCACCATGCTCAGCAACGAAAGTTCTAACGCGCTCGGCTTCCGAGAATGCGTTATCAAAACTAATTCCTGAGTGAACGTGCAAGTCGCTGGCGATATAGTTTGGGCTTGCTAGCGCTCGACTAGGTATCGTAATGTTCAATGATTGTTCAGTTTGCGCAGCAACCTTGATAATTGTTTTTTCGAGTGAATATTCAGGACCTTTGGTAGCATAAACTTGGTATTCGCCGGCGACGATTTCAACCTTTTTGATATCGCTCTCTACGCCAGCTAGAAATAGATTAGGGACCGGCTTTCTTTGCTTAACTCCGTCATCATCCTGCACCGAAAAACCGCTAAGTCTATCGGCGAAATCAGGGTTTTTAGTGCCATTGATACCAATAAATAATAAGCGCATTGCGTGCCCTTGAGGCAGCAATATTGTTGCTGGCTTAGGCAGCTCGAGCAGGCCTAAATCCAGGTCCTCGTTTATCGTTATTGTCTTCTCTATGCCGCGCTCGGCGGTGCCGTTGACGGTTAAGGGATATGCCCCAGTTGGCGCGCGGAAGGCAAAACTTCCATCTTCATTAGGGCGAACATGACTAAACGGTATGCCGCCTTCTGTGGCGATATGAATGGCTGCATTAGTCTCATTTAACCGGCCTCTAATGATGGGGGCACGGCTAAAAAGTTGATCGGTTATTGATGCTACATCCCCTTTTTTGCCAACGTAGATAATTTCTTGAGTTTCTATATAAGAGTCTTGATCGAGCGTCAGTAACGGCAACTGAGGTATTTGCAGCCAGCCAATTTTGCTACCGTCACCAAGATAGAATGTGTCGGTTAAGATCAACATTGCATTCGATGAGTCATCAGCCAGCATGAATCGTGGCAGCTCATAACGTTGTTGGCTATTTACCCTTTGCGCTGATTTTAGCTGCCAGCCGTAAGCGATGCCAAACTCGGCGGTAGGCGGGCTCATGGTGATGATTGTATCGGCATTGCGCGCGGCCACATTCATTGCAGTGACGCCTCGAGATGCGAAGTCTTCGGCTTGAAATCCATTACTCAGCGTTAAGTCTTTGCTGTTAAGCACGAAAGACTCTAAGGAGTGGTAGTTGAAGTTCAGAGGGGTGAAAAAATTAAAGCTTTCGCCTGTCGCTAGCGATAGTTTTTTTGCCACCTGTATTTGATTCGGGTGGTTTGAGTCGGCGCTATATCGAATCGTTATTCTAGCGCCATCAGTCTCGCCATGGACTACGATAGTGGCGGTAGTATCACTTTTTTCATGGCTTATATTATTGGCGTCAAGTGGTCGCTTTCGACTGCCTTGCAATAGATCGTGCGTAGCCGTGAAGTGATCGTCGGCACGACCGCAGAAGCCAAGATCCACTAGTGACCCGCCTTTAGTAGAAAACTGACCCTCATGGTCTACATCTGAGACAATTCCGCAGAGTGTGCCGTTAGTGAAAAACCAATCACCAACACCGCCTATCGCATCTGGCCCTTGACTGATTAGTGCGTGGGCATTTTCCGTGGTTATCTGGCTAGCGAAAACTAGGCCTTCAGCGCTCGCACTATAATTGCCCATCGATCCGCTGATGGCTAACAAAAGAGAGATCAGCGAATTGCGTTTTGCGTTTTTTATGAATAACTTCATGGCCAGTGGGCGCGAGCCCGAGTGGTTATTTGGCCATAAAGTATAGGCTAATTACGTCAGTTGAAGCATAGAGACCTCAGCATAACTCGACGAACGAATAAAAATGCCTGTAATGCCTCCATTTTTTGTTGAAAAACTTGCCAATAGCTAGCTATTAGCCGCGTTTTCCGCCTCAATTGGATACATTCCAAGCTATTTTTATTTCGTCCCTGAGTTCTCACATAACAACTAAAATCAAATAATAGGTATTATTTTAGTTAAGGCACTCAAGCCTCTCAGCGGTTAATATTTCAAGCTTCGGTGTAACCGCTTAAATTGCCGCTACAGGTTTTAAGAACTTGGCGTACTTTCAAGTGTCTTGGTAATCACATTTCTATTGGGTTGATTGAAATCCTGCATAATGCGCGCAGCCTCAGTGTGATAGACGATGTTCCAGTGCTCATCTTCATCCGGCAAGGGGTTGTCTTTACGTGTTTCTTCAGTGACCGCTTCCAAGCCTAAGGACCGGCGATACTGATTTAAATTTTCCAGCGATTGCGCTTCACGTTGGTCTCTGTCAACTTGGCGCTCTTTTAAGTTTAGCGACAAGCTTTTAATGTTCTTATTCTCTGCGATACGTGCCGAATTTTTACGCAATAAGCTAAAAGCCGGTGAACTTTCAGATCGGCGCAGATGTTTTTCTGAGAGAGAGTTGACTAGATTTGAGTCGAATGAGCGGGGGACGTATTTAGCCGCGGCCGTGGGCGACCACGGTAAGGCGTTATCGTATGAGCGCTCGCCGAACTCGGTATCTTCTTGGCCTGAGTTTAGCACTAGATCTGGGACCACTCCTCGATGTTGTGTGGAACTGCCGCTGATTCTAAAAAACTGCGCGTTGGTGAATTTGATTTTACTTTTACGTTCGTTATCGCGGTCGCGCAGCGCTTTCGGGTATTGCACCGTGCCTTTGCCGAACGAGCGCTCGCCAACAATCAGGGCGCGACCATAGTCTTGAAGTGCAGCAGCAAAAATTTCTGAGGCTGA
>JAWUZB010000050.1:0-13055 GCA_034110505.1 Gammaproteobacteria bacterium | reverse complement strand
CCTGAAGGGTCTGTTTTCTCTCCACTGTTGTTGAAAATGCTGACCCTTCGAAGTGGTGTTGATCACCCGGTTATTACGCCATTTAGTGATGCCGAAATAAAACTTAATTACGACCATATTACTAATAAGTTGGGCGACAATGATTACATCCTCGGTGACCAATTTAGCGGTGCCGATTTTGGTATTTGTTACGTTATATCGATGGGCGAACGCTTAGGCCAACTAGGTGATTACCCTAAACTACAAGCCTATATGCAGCGCTGTATGAACCGCCCGGCATTTCAACGAGCGGTGGAGAAAGCAGTTGAGTAAAAACACCGATAGATAGTGAGTTCCCTGCGTCGCGGGGAATTTGCAATTATTGATTTATATTTTTTCTCTCCAGTCTCTGGCTGGCGCTGATCACTGGCAATCGAACCCCCTTGTTCTAATGTCATAAATTTATTGGTTTAATTCATCTTCTTATTTTAATGACGATCAAGTTACTGCATCGCTATATTGGCTTGCTGCTGTGTTTAATAATGCTTTTAATAAGCCTTACTGGCGTTATTTTGGTTTGGAAAAAAGAGTATCTTTGGCTCAGTGTTGGCGGTGCTCGTGAGGTGCTTGATACCAGCCTTTTAGCCAGTGCCATTGACCGTATTGAGAATAGCTATGCCAATGACGAAGTTATTTTTATTCAACTCTACAGCGAAGATTTGAGTATACATAAGGTGTTCTTAACTGAACGACGTTATGCCTGGCATAATCAGCGCGGCGATAAAATTCAAGTGTGGTCTGGTAACCAACGGTGGGAGGATTTCTTTTTAGACCTTCATCATCGCTTGTTACTGGGCAATACAATTGGTTTGAATATCGTTGGGTTTGGCGGCTTACTAGCCTTGCCTTTGTTGACAATCGGATTGATACTTTGGTGGCCTCGGCGCAAGTTGCTATCGCTTGGTATAAAACCTAAATCGTTTCAGCGTAGCGCGCTGATAATTAGTCACGCAAACATCGGTGCGATCGTTAGTGTGCCTATTTTAGTGCTTACTATTACCGGGGTTATTTTAGTTTACCCCGTTGAGTCGAGATTTGTATTGTTAGAGAGCGTCGGTGCCGACCCCCCAGCGATTATTGACAGGCTCGATTATGATGCAAGTGATGGCTTGCCAACGTGGTCGGCGGCTATTCAGATGGCCGCTCAGAAATTCCCTCAATCCGATATACGTTCGGCTCAACCTAGCTCGACTAAATCAAATAAGAAGTCGGTCTATGTTCAGCAAGAAGACGGCTGGCATCGCCTCGGTCGAAGCTCTTTGACGTTTCATGGTAATGGCGACTTAATCATTGAAGACGAGCTAGCGCAATCAAAGGCAAAGCGGGTATTTGGCTTTTCATACCCACTACACACAGCCAAGCTTGGGCTCGTTTATCGAATTTTTGTTAGCCTGATTGGTCTAGGCTTTGCCTTTTTAAGCTTGCTCGGCTTACTCTCATATCTAAAGCGTAATGTCTAATCACCGTAGTGTATGACTTCTATTTCTAGATCATCGACTATATGAAAGTAAAAATTTGAGCTAGACTTGGAATTTGAATCATGATTTTGGTAATGGCGATGGTTGTGTGGTTTATAGCCGGCGGCCAACACTTTGGCTTCAATATACGCCAAATCATCAACCATGATGCCCAGGTGATTTAGGTTTTTGATTATGTTGAAATCAGTGCTAGTCGAGGTCTGAACCTGATCGTTGGTATAGATTGCGAGGTATGAATTCACGCCGCCGACATGCACGGTGTAGCCGTTGTCCATTGCTTCGCCTGACCAGCGAACCCGCCAGTCGAATATGTTACATAAAATTTTGGCTGTTGCATCTGGATCGCTGACGGTTATATTTACGTGTTCTAAGATTGCTTCTTTCATGATTTTTCCAATTGAGTTTTAACTTATAAAAGAGTTTAATACCTCAAGTTAACTTGAGGTAAAGAGCTTTTTAATATTATTGGAGCTTGCATAAAATGGGCACGATCAACAATTCTAAACCGCCTGTAAACGGCTCGTTACTGAGTATTGGTGAACTTGCCAAACGAACGGGTACTAACGTTTCAACAGTAAGGTTCTATTCCGATCAAGGTTTGATTCCGGTTGCTCGTAGCAATAGCGGTCATAGAGTATTTGCTCGCGCAGTGATTAGGCGAGTGTCTTTTATATTGATTGCTCAGAACCTCGGCTACTCTCTTAAACAAGTCCAACAAGCGTTGGATTCCTTGCCGGACAAGCGCACGCCGACTAAGGCCGACTGGTCTCGGCTGAGTAACAAGTTTAGCAAAGAAATAGAGCAGAGAATCGAAGGCTTGAGAGCGCTGCAATCTAAGTTAGATGGCTGTATAGGCTGTGGGTGTTTATCGTTGCAAAACTGTCGCTTGTATAACCCTGACGATTCAGCCGCTAAATTTGGAGCCGGGCCAAGATATTTACTTGGCGATCGGTACTCGCCTAATAAATAAAATGCTCACTCTCCACGCAGGGGCTGCGGATCGAGTGAGCATAATAGCTCGTGTGGCTTAGGCGCTGGTTAAATCGCGCGCTATGCGAACTAGCAATAAGTCGTCTAGTTTTCCGACGGGATTACTTTTTCTTCAGGGATGATTAAGTCCGACTTTGGGAAATCAGAAAATGGAAATGGACGCTGGTCGCTATTAAACGTCACAAAACGCAATATTTCTTGTACGTAACGGCTTAAGCTATCGCCGAAAATTAATAGCTGGGCATTTGGCGCACCGCTGATCAAGGTAAACGCACACTGAGCTACGACGAGGGCGGCGAGTACCAGTTGTGTCAGATAGAACACTATCCAGAATAGCGCTACGAATAGAACTCGCATCCAGCCTTCTTTGCCTTCATATTTGTTTGACATAAGAACCTCTTCAATTGTTTGGTATTTTATATTTAGGGGCATTTAAAAAATTTTAAAGTAGAGCTGCTGTTGTATTGTCAGTATCAGCTGCATGTCGATGGTTTAGATATCAGTCGGGTGCAACTCTGGAGCCGTTGTTACACTTTGACAGCTTTACCTCACCCTTGTAGTATCATATATATCATATAAATATATGAAATGGCCCCAGCGCTAGGGCTTGTGCTATTTTTCAAGAGTTAATCTAAGCCGCTTGCTAGCCGACGTACGAATTAGCCCTGTAACACCGTTCGGCGAAGGCCACTTTGGAGAATGCAGTATGAAAATTACAAACTTTCGACTTTACTCGGTTAAACCTCGATGGCTTTTTCTTGCCATCGATACCGATGAGGGCATTACCGGTTGGGGTGAGCCGGTAATTGAAGGCCGCGCACATTCGGTTGCGGCGGCCGTTGAAGAGCTTTCAAAGTACCTTGTTGGTAAAGACCCTCGGCGTATAAATGATCACTGGCAAACTATGTACCGAGGCGGATTTTATCGAGGCGGCCCTATTCTGATGTCAGCCATCGCCGGTATTGATCAAGCATTATGGGATATCAAAGGTAAGGCGCTTGGACAGCCAGTATATGAATTATTAGGTGGCCTGGTACGCGATAAAATGAAGACCTACTCTTGGGTTGGCGGTGATGATCCGGCTGAAGAAAGTCAACAGATGCGAACTTTAATGCAAAGCGGTTGGGATACATTTAAGTTGAATGGTTGTGGTCGCTTGAAAATGATTGACGGCCACAAGGCCGTCGATAAGGTAATCGAACGAGTCGCGGCTATTCGTGGCGACCTAGGTAATTCGGTAGATTTTGGCTTGGACTTTCACGGTCGGGTATCGGTGCCAATGGCGAAAGTACTGTTGCGAGAGCTTGAGCCGTTCCGCCCCTTATTTGTAGAAGAGCCAGTGTTAGCCGAACATGCCGAGCAATATTCTGAATTGAGCCGTGGCACTAGTATCGTATTGGCAGCAGGCGAGCGTATGTACAGTCGCTTCGAGTTCAAACGGGTGTTCGAAGCAGGCGGTATCGGTATAGTTCAGCCAGATTTATCGCACGCCGGAGGTATTACCGAATGTATGAAAATTGCCTCAATGGCGGAAGCCTACGATGTTGCGCTAGCGCCGCATTGTCCACTGGGGCCAATCGCATTAGCGGCTTGCTTAGCGGTTGATTTTGTATCCTATAATGCGGTGATTCAAGAACAATCGATGGGCATTCATTACAATCAAGGCGCTGAGTTGTTAGATTATGTAAAAAATAAAGAAGATTTCAAAATAATTGATGGCTATATCAAGCCCTTGCCTAAGCCGGGCTTAGGTGTTGAAGTTGACGAGGACCATGTCAAAGAGATGGCTAAAGAGGGATGTGACTGGAAAAACCCTATTTGGCGCCATGCCGACGGTTCGATAGCTGAATGGTAATCTACTTTTCTCGAGGCTCACGCACTTCCTTCGGCCAATGCCAGTACGATAGTTGCTAATGCACTGTCCATCAGTAGTTTCGCATTATTGGCGGCCATTTCAGGTTTGTTAGCAACAATCGCATCGTAGATTTGTTTGTGCTCTGCATGATTGCCAACGTGCACGCCGGTACGCATATTAGTAAACCGAATGCTAACTCTCAGAGTAGTATCGATAATGCGGCCTAACTGGCTAAAGAATCGGTTTTCACTGGCGTCTAAAATACTTAAATGAAAGGCGATGTCGGCTTCAAGAGGGTCATCTAAACCACTCTCGGCCTGCTTCATTCGCTCTAATGCTTCGCCTATTTGAGAAATTTTCTGGTGGTTTTGACGTTGCGCCGCCAACATCGCGGCTTCTGGTTCTACCGCAACACGCAATTCAGCGAACTCACGCAATAATTGTAAAGATGGATTCGAGTCACGCATCCAACGCAACACATCGGCGTCAAACAAATTCCATTCTGATTCAGGCAATACGCGTATGCCCTGACGTGCCCTCGAGGTTAACAAACCTTTTGCCGCCAGTGACTTAACCGCTTCACGCGCGGCACTTCGGCTAACCTTCAGTTGCTGACACAAAACAGCTTCACTGGGAACCGGGTTATTCTCGCCGTATTTGCCGGCAATAATGGCGCTGCCAAGCGTGTGCGCAACTTGCTGAGTGAGGTTCATTCCACGATTTTGAAGGTTCATTTTACGTTTTCACTATGATGTACTTTGATTTTGAGAATTCATTGTATATAAATCTGATAATTGCTGCAATTTGCTTTATCTAAAGGGCAGGGCAATTGTTCTATCGCATTTATATGATAATATTTCGCTGTCTATCGTTTTGAATAACGGACTCGGTGCGTGACCGACGCCGTAGATTGATCGTTTACGTAACGATCGTTAACTAAAAAAATTACCAATAGGAATTTCAATGACGGCGCATATTCATGTCTCAGGCGACTCATCATCTTCACCTGTTTTTTCGCTCTCTAACGATCGTATTAGTTATCTATTTCAGGTCTCTGCTGAGGGACTATTGGAGCATTTACATTTTGGCGGCAAGGTTGCGCCAGCGGCCAATTATCCGAGTCAAGTTAAGCGCTTGCAACGCGGCTGTGTATTAGAGTTTCAAGATTCAAAGTACTACAACTTATCCGACGTGCCCCAGGAATACCCGCTGTTCGGCAGCAGTGACAATCGTAATCCGGCGCTACATATTATTAATGCAAGCGGCAATAGTACGCAGGTGTTTCGTTATGCAGATTATCAGCTTGTTAGGGACAAGCCGCCACTTGATGGCATGCCAAGTGCAAGGGGTGGTAATAGCCAAAGTTTAGTGATTCGGCTAATCGATGAGGTGACTGACCTAGCCGTTGAACTGACCTACACGATATATGATGAGCATGATGTGGTGGCTCGCTCAAGCCGCATTATTAATAATAGTGAGGCTCGAGTCACCATCGCACAGGCAATGAGTAGCTGCTTAGATTTACCCGCTGCTGACTATGATGTGTTGCATCTAAAAGGCACTTGGGCACGTGAACTCAATCAACACCGTATGCCGCTTCCGCAAGGTCGCTTTGTTATCGAGTCATCTACTGGCAGCAGTGGCAACGTACACAACCCGTTTATTGCGGTGATGGATAGAAGTGCCAACGAGCAGCAAGGTAGGGTATTCGGCACGGCCTTTGTTTATAGCGGTAACTTTGCCATCAACCTAGAGCAGGGAGAGTTTGATTCTGTACGAATTACTACCGGTATAAACCCGTTCAACTTTCAATGGCATTTAGATGCAGGCGAATCGTTCACAACGCCTGAATCGTTGCAAGTTTTTAGTAATTCTGGACTCAACGGAATGAGCCAGATTTGGCACAGATTTATCAAGCAAAAAGTCAGTCCTGAGGCGTTTATCGGCAAACCGAGGCCGACTTATTTGAACTCTTGGGAGGCGGCTTATTTTGATATAGATGAGGCTAAAGTATTAGCGCTTGCCGATCGAACAAAGTCTTTAGGCTTACAAATGTTAGTGGTTGACGATGGCTGGTTTGAAGGTCGTAATGATGACACCACCTCGCTCGGCGATTGGTACTCAGACAAGCTTAAGTTTCCTAATGGGATAGCAGCCGTTGCCGCCAAGGTCAAAGCCAAGGGACTAAAATTTGGACTATGGTATGAACCTGAAATGGTCAATCCTAAAAGTCAGTTATATGCGGATCACCCTGACTGGGTAATCGGCGTACCGAGTAGAGTTAGTTGCAAAGGCCGTAATCAATTAACCCTAGATCTGTCGCGTCAAGAGGTGCAAGATTACTTGTTCGAACGAATCGACACGGTATTGAGTTGCGGTAATATCGACTATGTAAAGTGGGATATGAACCGCACTATGAGTGAAATTGGAAGTGGCAACTTACCACTTGATCGTCAACTGGAAACGCCACACCGCTATATGCTTGGTCTGTATCGTTTGCTTGATAAAATTGTTACCAAGCATCCTACTGTTTTATTTGAAAATTGTGCCTCTGGCGGCAATCGTTTTGATCTCGGAATGTTGCATTACATGTCGCAAGGCTGGGTCAGTGATATGTCAGAACCTATCGGCCGCTTACCAATCATAAACGGCGCCTCGCATATTTTCCCACCTTGTGTTTTAGCCTCTTATATATGCCCTGTGCCGAGCCATTTAAACGGGCGGCAGGTATCGCTTAAAACGCGTGCCGAGGTTGGCTTTTTCTGTGCCGCTCGCGGTTTATCACTTAACGCTGAGGATATTGATAATGAATTTGAAGCATTACGATACTATGCAAAGCTCTATAAAGACACCGCAGACGATGTGGTTAATGGCCAGTTCTATCGGCTACAGTATCAAGATAACGAGGTGATTTGGCAGCTTAACTCAGCCGACGGAAGTACCCTCTATTTAGGCTACTTTCATATTCTGTCAGCGGCAAACCTTCCGTTTCGAAGGGCGAGATTACTAAATCTAGACGCGGCGGCTGAATATCAGCTGCTCGATCAACTGTCAGCGCCAAGCGATCTATTATTCGGCGGCGATGCTTTAATGAATATGGGCTTAGACATGCCCTATGTTTGCGCTATGCAAGCGGACCCAGCAGATTACCTAGAGAAGGGTGATTTTGCCTCCCGTCTATTTGTTTTTAAAAAGGTCTAGGTTGTCTATTTAGATAGAATAACATCGAACCCTAGCGAGTCTAATTGCAGCTGCAAATATTCTATTTTCTCGACTGCGCTAGCGCCCGTATGACGCTAGTTTGGGTAGCGAAGAATTGCTCCTAGAGCTGGTCGCGACCGCAATCACCACACGGTGTATACTGTGTCAAATAAAGGGGCTCTAGTCGGTATGGAGTCGGGCATTACACGAAAGTGTGAAATATTTAGTTAGAAGCGATTATGAAAAAAAAGACAAACCTTGGCTCAATGCTTAGCCGCTTGTGTCAATTGGCTTGTGTATCTACCTTGGTAGTAAGCCTATTTGGGGTAAGCAGTTTTGCACAAGAGATTGGCGCCACCGTGTCGAACTCATCAACAGAACAATCTAGCTCAAGGCTGGGTAATCAGAGCTTTCAAAATTACTATGATCAGGTCTACCAAATACGGGTAGTGTCGCCAAAGGCTGGAAGTAAATCATCGATTGGCTCGGGCTTTCAAGTATCAAGTGATGGTCTAATTGTGACCAATTACCATGTCGTCTCGTCCTATGTTCAGGCGCCAGAGAATCACAAAATTGAATATCAATCGCATACTGGTCAGAAGGGTGCACTAGAGCTATTAAATTTTGATGTTATCAACGATCTAGCGGTACTAAGGCACTCATCGCCAAGCACTAAGTTTCTTGGCTTTAGCGATACGATACTTAATAAGGGTGAAACTGTGTACGCGCTTGGCAATCCAAGGGATTATGGTACGAGCTTAGTCAAGGGTCCTAACAACGGTATGGTTGAGCACAGTTATAATGATCAAATACTATTCTCCGGTAGCCTGAATCCAGGCATGAGTGGCGGGCCAGCGGTTAATGCACTTGGTCAAGTGGTTGGAGTGAATGTCGCTACGGCGGGCAGCCAGCTAAGTTTCTTAGTGCCAGCTAACAACGCTAGACAACTGGTTATGGATGGCCGAACTATTGTTAAAGGCGATTATCAGAATGAAATTGCGCGTCAAATAAAACAATGGCAGAGGCCGCGTATTCAGCAACTGCTTGATCAAGACTGGCCAGTTGAGCAATTCTCTGGGCTAGATTTATTTGGTGAAATTCGAAAAGATTTTCAATGCTGGGGGCAAACAAACGAATCTAACAAAGAACGTAATATTGCCTCGGTTTCTAAGAACTGTAGTGCCGGAAATTCGATTTATTTAGATTCATCATTGAGTGCCGGTGAACTGTATTTTAGCTTTGATTACGCTTCTTCCGTGACGCTTGGGGATTTGCAATTTACCAGTGCCATACGTCCTTGGATGTCAGCCAACAATACCTCGAATTATGAAAATTCAAGTAATTACCGTTGCCATGTGGATTTTCTAGAAGGCAATAAAGCCAGTCAGCAATTTACTCGTGCGACCACGTGTATTAGATCCTTTAAAAAGCTTGCTGGGTTATATGACTCGCTACTTATGATTGAACGAATCGATGGTTTGCATCAGTTTACAACCCATCTCTCTGTCTCTGCTCTCGAAGCGGATCAGATATCGTTGCTTAATCGCAAGTTTACAGAGAAGTCGTTATGAGAAGTCTTGTTGTAGAAATCAGTGGTAAAGAAGGCACTCGTATAGAGCGAGTTGCCGTGAACGGTAGTGGGCTCTCAATCGGTCGAGCCTGGAATAGCGATATAATTATTCAAGATCGGTTTGTTGATGCCGATCACTTGCATTTGAGAACGAACCAGCAGCAACAGCTTCTAGTTGATGATGTTAGTAGCACCAACGGCTCTCGATTGGCAGGTAAAACCTTACGCGGCAGTGATCAGCTATATCGGTTCGGCGATACCTTAATCATTGGCGATACTAGAATTAAGATATTTGACGCCGATACGTCGGTAGCGCCGGCGTCACTTAGATCGCAGTGGTTTTTACTGGCCGAGAAGTTCAGTAGCTTTCGAGCGCTGATGCTGCTAACCATGCTCGCGATCGTTAGCCAAGCGGCTCAAGTCTACAGTCGCTCTATTGAACCCCTGGGGCTCGAGAACTTCTTATTGGCCGCCTTTAGTGTCGTAGTGCTGCTGTTGATTTGGTCTTTGGTGCTCGGTTTTCTGGCAAAATTAATTCGTGGTGAGAGCAACTTTAAAGCGTTCTGGGCCTTAGGGTGTTTAGCAACGGTGATGCTTAACCTGGCCACCTTAGTGTTGCTCGTTGTACGCTTCAATTTACAAGATGTTGGTCTTGGAGAAATGCTATCCATGTTGGTTTATGGCGTATTCTCGGTATGGCTATTGGCTGGTATGTTTAGCTATACAACACACATTCATAATCGTAATAAATGGTTATTCTCATTTTTGATCGCGGTTAGTCTCTACGCTATTTCGGAGTCTGATGAATACTTAAAAGAGCCTCATAAAAAATGGATGTCATCGACTAATACTGAGCAAGCAACATTGCCGCCTGTATTTCTGATGCGCCGTGCCGTTTCACTTGATGAGTATCAATTAGCCGCTGACGCACTGTTTGAAGAGCAAGTAAGCAGCGACTAAAGTGCGCCAGCGGAGTGCTGATGCGTTGCTGTAAATGCATAGTGTTTTACCGGTCCGACGACTATAGTTATGCATCGCCATTTAATCTAAGTTAAATAAAAGTAAAATACTAGTTAAGCCTATTGTGCAGAATTGCCGGGCTGTCTATGGCTAGTCTCATAAATGATCGCCGTGCCAGTATATTCAGAGTTAAAGTCCCTAATTAAATTAGCCGTTCCTGTGTCCTTAGCACAGTTGTCGCTGGTGGGCATGTCGGCGACTGATGTATTGATTGCAGGGAGAGCGAGTACTCTGGATTTGGCCGGTATGAATTTAGGCGTGAATATCTGGAACATGATCATTCTGTTTTTCATGGGCATCGGCTTTGCAACTCAGCCCTTGGTTGCCAAGCGCTTTGGCGCCAAAGATGAAGCCGGCGTTAAGCATCAACTTCATCAATCCATTTGGATGTGTCTGGTGATAGGAATAATTGCCATGTTGGTAGTTTGGGCAGCCGCCTGGGGCTTTCAGTTTATTGATTTCGAGGCGCAGATGGCATTTATCGCGCGCGATTTTTTGTTTGCTATCAGCTTGTGTGCGATCCCTATGAGTTTGATGCCGGCAGTACGCGGCACCTTAGAGGGAATGAGCCTAACGCGGGTAGTATTCTTGATTAACTTCGCGGCGTTTTTGATTAATATCCCTCTTGACTACGTTTTGGTAAATGGCCTTTATGGCTTTCCTAAGTTAGGTGGAGTGGGTTGCGCATGGGCTACGGTGACTCTAATGTGGGGCGCATTTTTGATTAATTTGTGGGTCTTGAAATCACACGCTAAACTCAAGCATAAAGCGCTTTTCGCAGACTTTGAAAAGCCTGACATGGATACTATTAAAACTACTTTTAAGCTCGGCCTGCCGATTGGTGTATCGATTGTGATCGAGCTGGCGATGTTTTCTGGCGCAGGAATAATGATTGCCAAGTTTGGCGTAATCGAAGCCGGCGCTCATGCGGTTGCTATTGTAGTCGCGTCGTTGAGTTTTATGTTGTACACCGGCTTAGGTCAGGGCGTAACTATCCGAGCCTCACAATTGCTTGGCGCGGGATTGGCAGATCATGCGTGGAACGCGGTTAAGATAGGGACATTGTTTAATTTAGCTATCTCGGCGGTAATCTGTGTCGCTTACCTTATATTCACCGAACCACTAATTCGCCTGTTCACCAACGACCCTGAAGTGATTCGAGTCGCCGTCGTTTTGTTGTATTTCGGTGCTGCTTTTCAAATAGCGGACTGTCTACAGGTTGCCATGGTCTGTGCTTTACGTGCTTATCATGATACGTCTAGCCCACCTAAATATCAGCTTGTGGCGTTTTGGGGGTTTGGTTTGCCGATCGGTGTAGGCCTGTCGTTTTACGGTTGGTGGCCTGGCCTTGAAGGGGCCAAGGGTATGTGGTTTGCGATGGTTGTCAGCTTATCCATCGTTGGCTTATTGCTGTTGCGCCGCTTGGCTCAACATATGCGAGAATTTAATGCTCAGGGTGAACTCGAAATAACTCTTTGATGCTAACATCGCTATTATAGTTGTGTTTAAACGAGAGAGAAATAATGGGAATTGTTGTCTGTATTGTTATGTTGCTAGGATTGTCTGTTTTACAGCCATCACCTTGGAATAGCGTCAAGCGTGTGCAACATGCATCTAAGCTTGTATTGTTTAGTTCAGGCTCGCTACTAGCCTTTGGCTTATGGAATGTGATCTACGGCTATTCAAGCATCAACGGATTCTGGATGTGGGCGTCAATGATATCCGGCTCGGCAATGGTCTTGGCAAGTTATTATGTATTTAGCGAGAGGCATGCTGAGCAAAACTCCGAAGCCAATACTAGCGGCTTACGAAAAGTGGTAGTGGCGTTATTAGCGATCAGTTTCCTACTTTACTCGACTACCCTAATTCAATTAAATCTAGGCTATTCAATCCTTCGTTAGTATCGTCAGATGCACCCCAGTATCGGTGTTTAAGTGCAATCCAAAAAAAAGGGTAACGAAAATATCGTTACCCTTTTTTAGTCTAGCTAGCGTTAACCTTAGCTCGCTAATTTTGCCGCAACCCAAGCATTAACATTCGCTTCAACCGCATTCAGCGGTAGCGGGCCATACTTAAGAAGCTCGTCGTGATACTCACGAATATCGAACTTGTCACCAAGTTTCACTTTGGCGTCAGCACGTAGCTCGATAATTTTTAGCATGCCAATCTTGTAAGCGGTAGCTTGCGAAGGCATTACGATATGTCGTTCTACCATTTTTACACCGTCTGAAACTGCATTCGGAGTGTTATCGGTATAGTAAGCAATGCCCTTTTCGCGAGTCCATTTTTTAGAGTGGATGCCGGTATCAACAACTAATCGACAGGCACGCCACAATTCCATAGCCAAACGACCGAAGTCAGAGTATGGGTCTTGATAGGCGCCAAATTCTTTAGGAAGAAACTCTGAATACAGTCCCCAGCCTTCGATATACGCAGTATAACCACCGAATTTCCTGAACTTAGGTACATCTTTCAGCTCTTGTTGAATCGCAAGTTGCATGTGATGTCCTGGGATACCTTCATGGTAGGCGAGAGCTTCCATTTGGTAAGTAGGCATAGCCTTCATGTCGAATAGGTTGGCGTAATATAAGCCTGGGCGTGTTCCATCTTCAGAAGGTCGTTGGTAAAAAGCTTTACCGGCTGATTGCTCTCGGAACGCTTCTACCGCTTTAACGTTTAGATCAGCTTTTGGCTTGGTGATGAACATTTCATCAAGCTTGCCTTTCATATTTTCAATCAGAGTCGTCGCTTCACTTAAGTAGCGAGCCTTACCTTCAGCGCTATTTGGGTAATAGAATTGATCATCATCACGCATAAATTGCATGAATTTTTTCAGGTCGCCATCAAAATTTACCTTATCCTTGATGATTCTCATTTCGTTATGAATGCGGGCAACTTCCTT
>JAWUZB010000049.1:0-7376 GCA_034110505.1 Gammaproteobacteria bacterium | reverse complement strand
TTAAGTGGCTTGGTAAGTGGCGCAATTAATGCTCAACATTCTGCCACTGAAACTGATGACTACTTTACAACGGTTGTTGCTAGCGGTTTCGATCAACCTTGGGCGCACGAGTTTTTACCTAATGGCGACATTCTGGTTAGCGAACGTGTCGGCAGTCTAAAAGTAGTTCGCAGCGGAGAGATACTGAGCCAAGCTGTCAGCAATCTTCCGGACTCTTACTATGCAGGGCAAGGTGGTTTGCTCGACGTCATGCTCGATGTTGATTTTAGCAATAACCGTAGGCTGTATTTGAGCTATGCGTTCGGCTCGGCAGACGGCAATGCAACACGATTAATTTCGGCTACTTTAAACCCGAGCGGCGATAGCTATTCTCTCGAAAATATCAAGGTTATTTTTACCGCATCGCCATTAAAGAAAACGCCTCAACATTATTCTGGGCGAATTGCTCAAATGGATGATGGCAGTCTATTATTAACAGTTGGTGATGGCTTTGATTACCGTGAATATGCACAGCAGCTGGATAATCATTTAGGCAAGATCGTTCGAATCAATAGCAACGGTAGTGTGCCAGCTAACAACCCATTTTTAGCACAGCAAGGCGCTATGCCTGAAATATGGTCTTACGGCCATCGCAATCATCAGAGCTTAGTAATTGCCAATGGCGTTGTTTACCAAAACGAGCATGGCCCCAAAGGTGGTGACGAGGTAAATATAATTGAAGCTGGTCTAAATTATGGTTGGCCAGTTATTACCTATGGTCGAGATTATAATGGAGCTCTTGTTACACCTTACACCGAATATCCTGACATGCAGCAACCGCTAGTTGATTGGACGCCCTCTATAGCGCCCTCGTCTATGGCCTTTCACATGGGCAAGCTGTACGTCGCAGCACTGGCAGAACAGTCGATTCATATGCTCACCACTGATGGTGAAACAATAAACGATCAAGGCATTGTATTCAGCGCGATCGAAGGCCGTATCCGTGATATCGCAGTAGGACTGGATAACCATCTCTATGTGCTCACCGACGGTGACCAAGCGCAGCTTATTAAGATAACTCAAACATTACAAAAATAGATGCTCAAAAGTATTAAAGCACCACTAACCGGGGTGGTGATTGAAGTCGCGGTTAGCGCAGATCAGCCGGTCACAAAAGGCGAGTTGCTTGTCTTAATGGAGTCAATGAAGGTACAGCTTAGAGTTGAAGCGGATATCGATGGCGTTGTCACAGGTGTTTTCGCAAGCGTCGGCGATACCGTTCAGCGAGATGCTGATTTGGTTAAATTAAAAGCTTTCGAGCTTACTAACGTGAGCGAGACAAGCCATATTGTAGCGGCAAAAAACAGTCCTCACTCGCTGATAAAAGAGTTCAAAGACCGCCAAGCACTGAGCCTAGACACACACCGAAGTGAAGCGGCGACAAAACGTCACAGTAAGGGCTATCGAACTGCTAGAGAAAATTTAGCCACACTCTGCGACCCAGATAGCTTTCAAGAATACGGTCAGTTTGCGGTTGCCGCTCAACGCCAACGTCACGATTACCAAACACTAAAAACGATCAGCGCGGCCGATGGCATTATTACTGGTATAGGCCAAGTTAACGGCCAGTCGGTTGCCTTAGTAGTCAACGATTATTCGGTTATGGCCGGCACCCAGGGTTATTTTCATCATCAAAAACTGGATCGAATTTTAGCCATTGCGCGTGATAAAAAGCTACCCGTAATTATGTTTACCGAAGGCGGTGGTGGACGTCCAGGCGACACAGACGTGAACGTGGTAAATTCAGGCCTGCAATGCGCTTCGTTCGGAACATGGGCGGGCTTAAGTGGTCTAGTGCCGCGCATAAGTGTCGCCAACGGCTACAACTTTGCTGGCAACGCCGCACTATTTGGGGCGGCTGACATTACCATAGCGACCAAACAATCATGGATCGGCATGGCCGGTCCAGCGATGATTGAAGGCGGCGGTTTAGGAACATTCAAACCGACTGACATCGGTCCAATCGAAGTGCAATCAAGCAACGGTACGGTCGACATTGTGGTAAACGACGAAGTACATGCCGCCGCAATGGCGGTAAAAGTGCTGAGCTATTTTCAAACCAATGAGACAACATGGCACGCCGATGATCAAGCAGAGCTTCAAAGTTTGCTGCCTGAGAATCGTCGCCAAACGTACCAAGTACGCAATGTTATTGAGCTACTATTCGACCAAAATTCATTCATCGAGCTAGGCAAAGACTATGGCTCATCGATCGCCATTGGGCTAGCACGTATTGAAGGCAAAGCAGTTGGCGTAATGGCTAACGACTGCACCTCATTAGGCGGCGCCATAGATGTAAGCGCGGGTGAAAAGGCATCAAAATTTATGCAGCTTTGCGATCAGTTCAATTTACCAATCATCTCACTCTGCGACACACCAGGCTTTATGGTCGGCCCTGAACATGAAACCCAAGGCGCGGTCAGACGTTTAGCCGAGATGTTTCGTGTCGGCGCACAAATTACCACACCATTTTATGCCGTGATTTTAAGAAAATGTTACGGGCTCGGCGCACAAGCGATGCTCGGGGGCAGCACTCAACGACCTTTGTACACGCTATCTTGGCCAACTGGCGAATTTGGCCCAATGGGTCTCGAAGGAGCTGTGCGCTTGGGCTTCAGTAAGGAGCTCGCGGCAGTTATCGACGAGCAACAACAAAAAGCCTTATTCGACAAATTACTAGCGCAACAGTATGAACGGGGGCAGGCAACTGAAGTTGCTAGTGTGTTAGAAATTGATGCCGTTATTGACCCTGCCGATACGCGTGCGGCATTGGCGACTTTGATGCTTTAGTTGTATTAGCTAGATATACCTAAATTTGTAATCTAGTATTTTTGCCGAGCATTTCCGCTCGGCCGCTGCTTCTGCAAGGCTCTATAAACCACACGAGTGAGTGTCGAGATCTATATAGCGGTACCGTGACGAGAGTTATACGCCATACCTCTATTCTTTATTCGTATCATCCTGATACCCAACCTTCGGGCGACGCCGCTCTAAATCATCGGATGCAGTTGCAGATTGGATTAATTTCCTATTTTAACCAAACTTCACCGTTAGAAAATACTAGCAATCTGGTCGAACGGTTTACGTTCAATCTCAGGCACGGTTACTCCTTCTGTGGGATAACCGGCCACAATTAACATATACGGCTTTTCGTTACTTGGCCGCTCGAGTATTTGGTTTAAGAACTTCATTGGGCTTGGCGTGTGGGTCAAAGTGGCTAAACCCGAGATATGTAAGGCGGTGATTAGTATCCCGGTGGCGATACCCACCGATTCAGGCATATAGTAATTTTTGTGTTTTACGCCTTCTTTATCGACCGAGTTACGTTCTAAGAATACCGCTATCAAATATGGGGCGGTTTCCAGAAACGGTTTATGCTCATCTGTTTCGAATACTTTAAGGTCGTCAAGCCAGGCTTCTGGCGCTCGACCATTATAGAACTGTTGCTCTTCGGCTTCGGCCGCTTTGCGAATCAGTGCTTTGGTCTCACAACTTTCAATAATCGCAAAATGCCAAGGTTGTTTATTGGCACCACTGGGCGCTGACGCCGCCGATCGCACTGCGTTCTCAATGATTTCTCGGTCGACAGCCCGATCCGAAAACTCACGGACACTGCGCCTGCGCGCCACAATAGAATTGAAGTCACGTGACGTTAATAGCATCTCCTCTGGCGAGAGTTCTTGAAAGTTTAGAGGTTTTCTAGACATATCTAAAGTGAATATCAGTCGCCATTGCTTGATCTATTAAGACCCTATTTTGTAATGTAGTCACAGATTATTGCTTGTTAGCTGAGGCTATTTTATTAACCAATTGCGATAAAGACTATCAGTCACTAAGATCCACCGCAAATTTATCAATGGCGGATTTATTGTCAGGTTCGACTAATCACCAGAGCCTTAAATTAATCACCTTCGAGCCTCAAGCACTGGGGAATGAGACTGTTTTAGGCTATATTCGCAAACAAGAATTCACCATCGCGTTTTAGCCAAAATTACTTATTGGCATTAGCTTTTCGAGAATAGGCCTTCCGACCAGCACTAATTTTACAGCGCAACCATATATGAGCCTTTAGTTATGACCACATTAATAATGACCGCCATCGTGCTTTTTTGTATTGGCTCAATGGTCTACGCCTATGCCTATCGAGGCCAAGCTCGTTGGGAGGGTTTCGGCGAATATATTCGCAAAGGTTGGCCGCTCTTCACGCCGTTCAATTGCTTGCTCTATTTATTCACCGTTCCAAAAGCTCGCCCGGCTATCATGGACATGAAGTTGTTTCCTGAGTTAAAAGAGCTTGAAGAAAACTGGCAAATGATTCGTAAAGAAGCCCTAGAACTAATGGCCGATGGCGGCTTTGATCAAATCGCCGATAAAGCCTCAGCGTCATACTACGATATTGGTTTTCGTACTTTTTACAAATACGGCTGGACAAAATTTTACGTCAATTGGTACGGCTATACCCATGAGTCAGCAAAACGTACCTGCCCAAAAACAGTCGAGCTATTAAGTCGAATTCCACAGGTTAATGGCGCCATGTTTTCAGTCCTACCTCCTGGCGGTCAATTAACACGTCACTTAGATCCAGTTGCGTGTTCACTGCGGTATCATTTAGGCT
Source organism: Gammaproteobacteria bacterium (assembly GCA_034110505.1). Lineage (GTDB taxonomy): Bacteria > Pseudomonadota > Gammaproteobacteria > Arenicellales > Arenicellaceae > Arenicella. The sequence goes on along the minus strand of JAWUZB010000049.1, from coordinate 2,722 downwards.
TGGATACGCCGAATGATGATAAGTGCTATATAAGCGTAGACGATCAAAAATATTCATGGCGTGATGGCGAACCGTTACTATTTGATGTGACCTTCTTACATTTTGCTCACAACGACGCAGATAAATCGCGGCTGATTTTGATGTGTGATATTGAGCGCCCAATGTCACCCATTGGCAGGTTCCTAAACTGGCCGTATAAGCTATTAATGCGCGCCACAGTGGTTCCAAATACTGACGAAGATAAACGTGGTTTCGCGAATAAAACTTTCAGCACTCTGGTGCCTTTATTGGATAAGTCTAAGCGTCTCAAGGAAACAAATCTGCCTGCTTACAAAGCGTTAAAGTACACCGTTAACGGCACTCTATTGCTGGCTGTTGCAGGCCTAGTTTGGCTGCTTTTGAAGTTTGTTGTTTGGTTGTTTTAGAGGATTGTTGTTTAGACAATAAATGATATCTTTGAACACCACCTCACACTCTAGCCATAGTGAAACAAGTGAATTAAATTACATAAAAACTGATTTTAAAACTCAGTTCTCGATTCAGGGTAAAATTGGTTAATACAAAAACTTATAACTTCATATGACTAAAAACTCTAAGCCTGGCCTTTCTGAAGGAACACTGCATGAGCAGCTTACCGACAATAGTAAGTCGGCCTTCTCGCGCTACCAAGATCTAGCGCTAGGTTCGCATAGCCTCTGGTACTTGGTAAAGTACGAGTTAATTGTGTTGTTCGTCTCATGGATACCAGGTGCCTTAGGTTTGTTGCTACGCAAGGCTTTGTACCCCTTCATTATTGGCACAGTTGGTCGCAATGTGGTGTTCGGTCAATCAGTGGCTATTCGTCATGGCGAAAAGATAACCATTGGCGACGGGGTAATCATTGACGATGGCGCGGTGCTCGATGCCAAGGGTGGCGCAAATCACGGCATTGTGATTGGTAGCAACACCATTGTTAGTCGTAACGTAATATTGTCGTGTAAAAACGGTGATATAGAAATTGGATCGGATTGCACGATTGGAATCAGCACGCTCGTACATGCAATGGAAGGCAGTAATGTGAGCATTGGTAATAATGTATTAATCGGTGCATTTTGCTATTTCATTGGCAGTGGCCCGTATGGTTCAACAAGCTTAGAAGTACCCTTTAAAAAACAAGGTATGACCCCTCAAGGCGGCATAAAAATTGCCGACAATGTTTGGTTTGGTAGTCATGTTCAGGTATTCGACGGGGTGGTTATTGAATCAGGCTCAATCATTGGCGCGAGTACTGTCGTCAATAAGAACGTTGGGGAATTTGATGTGGTGGCCGGTGTACCTATGAAAATATTGAAAAACCGACGCACCCAAGGCTAGCCCAAAAACTAGCTTATCTTTATAAAGTCACCTTCGCTATGAGCTTAAACAACCGATGCGCTTCTACCTATTTTCTTTATCGAGTCGATATTCTGCCGAACGCGCATGCGCGGTAAGCGACTCACCACGGGCTAAAGTCGAGGCATGCTTGCCAATTGTTTGAGCGCCTTGTCGAGAGATTTTTATCATGCTGGTACGCTTTTGAAAATCATAAACGCCGAGTGGCGAGGTGAACCTTGCGGTACCTGCAGTCGGCAATACATGGTTCGGTCCGGCGCAATAATCGCCAAGTGATTCAGCGCTATATGGGCCAATGAAAATGGCACCTGCATTGCTAATATCATCCGCTAGACTGTCAGCATCCTCAGTGAAGATCTCTAAATGTTCAGCCGCAATTTCATCAGCAATAGCTATAACGTCATCGCGCGTACTGGCGATGATGATCGCGCCATTACGCTTCAGAGATTGTTGAATAATGCTAGATCGCTCCATGCTGGGTAATAACTTGTCGATTGATTGCTGAACACGCTCGGCCATTAACTCGCTTTGGGTTAATAGAATCGACTGCGCTACTTCATCATGCTCAGCTTGAGCGAATAGATCCATTGCCACCCAATCAGGATTAACTGACTCATCGGCGATAACTAATACTTCCGATGGGCCGGCAATCATATCTATGCCAACCTTGCCGAAGACCTGCTTTTTAGCCGTGGCAACATAGATATTGCCAGGGCCAGTAATTTTATCGACAGCCGGTATGGTCTGTGTTCCGTAGGCTAAGGCAGCGATCGCTTGCGCTCCTCCAATTCGAAATACTCGATCAACGCCAGCCATCAAGGCGGCGGCTAGCACCATATCGTTAAACTCGCCATTGGGCGTTGGCGAGACCATAATAAGCTCTTTTACCCCAGCAACCTTAGCCGGTATTGCGTTCATAATAACCGATGATGGGTAAGTTGCTTTGCCGCCAGGCACGTATACACCTACACGTTTCATTGGTGTCACTTTCTGACCTAATTGTGTGCCGTCGGCTTCGGTGTAACTCCAAGACTCTGCCAGTTGTTTCTGATGATAGCTGCGCACACGCTGAACCGCATATTCGAGAGCTTCTCGCTGTTCTTGATTAATATTTTCAAGTGCTTGTTGTAAGCGTGCGGGACGAATTTCTAAACCACGGGCTTCGACATCGAAATTATCAAATTTTTGGGTGTAGGCAAACAAGGCTGTATCGCCATGTTCGGCAACGTCGCTAATCACCTTTGCAACAGTGCCTTCAACTCCAGATTCTAAGGTCTCATCTCGGTTTAACAGAGAATTAAGCGCCGAGGTAAAGTCCGCATCGGACGACTTTAACTTCTTCATCATCACA
>JAWUZB010000048.1:0-7357 GCA_034110505.1 Gammaproteobacteria bacterium | reverse complement strand
ATCAATCAATTGGTTATCGCGAATTGCGAATGACAATAGAACTGCTTTTTTTAACCACTGATGTACAACCCACTCGCCGTCAATCTTCTCAGCCACACGTGCTTGGCCACGATCCAGCATGTCGATAGCCGTCTCTACAGCTTGCCTTACGTCAGCGTTGACAGTGCTAGGGCTAATGTTGCTTCGTTTTTCAAAGGCAAGATCAATGGTGTTTTGTAGTTTTTCAGTCATGGGGTAAAGAGGGTTTGGAGATAAGTTTCTGTACTTGGAAGTATCCAGTAAAGACGCTGTTTTGGCTATTGCTAGAAGTGATTATTAAATTTTAATTGCCTTGCTTTGCGGCGCCGATGTAGTGTTTTTATCCAATGCTAAGCATATTTCGTTTTCTAATTGACTCAATATCTTTGTGTCGATCACCGGTTTGTGATTACCGTGACGGATATAAAAAATATCTTCAGCACGTTCGCCAAAGGTGGCAATACGAGCGCTGAGTAAAATTAAATTGTACTTTTTTAACACTAGTGCAACGTTGTGTAAAAAGCCAGGCTGATCTTGAGCCACTACTTCCATTGTGGTGTAGCTCTTACTATTAAATAAAAATGTAACTTGAGGTTCGATTGGGAAGTGCTTTAAAGCGCGTGACGCATTGCGTCGGGAAATCGCTTTCTCACCTTCTTTTTCAAGTATTAGTGAGCGTAAGCGCTGCTCCAAGAAGCTCATGTAGTCTTGCTCTCTAGCATTTTCAGTCTCGCGAACCACGGCGCTAAATGAATACAATGCAAAACCATTTGAACTTAGCTGTAGGCGAGCTTCGATAATATTCAGCTCAAGTTGGTCAAAAGAGCCAGTCACTTGGGTTAATAACCGGTTGGTTTCGGGCGCGAAAACGAAAAACATATTAGCTTCTAAGCGTTCGCTGTAGCGCACCGATACTACCGGAATACTGACCGCTGTAGTAGTCGTTAAGCTACTCGTATGCCATGCGATATAATAAGGTTCGTTACGAATAAAATAGTCGTTGGGTAAAGTGTCCCAAAATTGGTGCACATGTATTTGGTCAACGTTTTTATCGGCAACTAGCTCAACGATCAATTCCATAGCATGTTGCTTATTATCGGCAACATGCTCTTGCTCGTTGATTGGTCGTGCAACACCTTGGTGCAGCGCTTTGCTAGTAGCGTTGTACAGTTCTAATAGCAACTGACCTTTCCAGGCATTCCAGACCTTAGGGCTAGTGCCGCGTATATCGGCATGTGTGAGTAAATATAAATTGTCTAAATACTCTTTATCACCAACGATAGCAGCAAACTCTTTGATTACCTCTGGGTCTGAGATATCTCGGCGCTGAGAAAAGTGAGACATCATTAAATGGCTTAGTACCAACCAACCGACTAATTTTGCGTCATACTCACTTAGCCCGTGGTTAATACAAAATTCATATGCGTCAGATTCACCGAGCACTGAGTGGTCACCGCCTCGACCTTTGGCTATATCATGGAATAGTGCGCCAATGAACAAGCGCTCAGGCTTATACAAATTATCTAAAATTTGACTAACCATGGGAAATTCTTCGCGGTCATGTCTTAGGTTAGTAAGATTTTCTATTACCTTGAGTGTATGCCCGTCAACCGTGTAGACATGAAATAAGTCATGTTGCATTTGCCCAACAATAGCGCCAAAAGCGGGGATGTACGCGCCTAGTAAGCCATAGGCATTCATGCGAGCCAACGCATTAGTTAGCCCAATGCCATTGTGTTTAAAAAGTTGAAGGAATAGTTTTTGTGCCTCAGGATCGTTTCTAAAATCGTTATTTACCGATTCTAAATTGGCACGGATAGCTCGAATTGTATCGGGGTGGATACCGGAAATTTTATGATCTTGCATTAAACAAAATAACTTAATCATAGCTTTCGGATCTTTATCGAAAACATCAATATCGCGCTGTTCAATTAACTTATTTTTCAATATAAAATCATCGTCTAGGACTTTCCCAGAGGACAGACTAAAGCGCTTACTGTTAGTCACACGATAGTTCGCTAATAGCAACTCATTCAGATAAATTATTTGCTGAGCTGTTCGATAATAGCGCTTCATTAACTGCTCAACCGCGAGACGAGCCTTGGTGTCGCGATAGCCAAATTCATCCGCTAATTGTCGTTGTGTATCGAACAATAAACGATCTTCGTGGCGGTTGGTGATTAGGTGTAGGCCGGAGCGCATCTTCCAGAGTATGTTACGTGCGCGAATCAGGACTCGATATTCATCATCATTGATCAGCCCTTGCTCTTTCATTTGTTTAAAAGAGCGAACCCCATAGTGACGATTATATACCCACAGAATAGTCTGCAGGTCTCGCAGGCCACCCGGGCTTTCTTTTAGGTTAGGCTCTAAAGAGTAGGCGGTATCTTGGAATTGCGCATGGCGCTGCCTTTGTTCTTCAACCTTGCCAACAAAAAACTTTTCTGGCCCCCAGCAGCGAGGCATACGAATTTTGCTATCTAAGGTTTCAAAAAGTCCATTAGGCTTAGTTAAACGGGGTGCCAAGCGACGAGCTTCGAGTAGATTAGTCATCGTCGAAATGTCGGCCTTTGCTTCTTTTACGCAGTCCTTTACAGAGCGAACGCTATGGCCTATATCTAAACCGATGTCCCATAGAAATCGTAAAAAATTTTCGACTAAATCCTTGGCGTCATCATAGTTTTCATTGCCCAGCAAGAGCAACAGATCAACGTCGGAGTAGGGGTGCAATTGGCCGCGACCATAGCCACCAACTGCGATTAGTTCGATTGGTGATTCTACCGGGTGATGGCGTAAGTGATGATCCCATGCGATCACAACCAATTGGTCGATCATCCAAGTGTATTTGGTTAGTAAGTCAGCAGCCGAGATACCATTGTTTTGATGTTCTTTTAGTTCACTTAAACCGTTCTTTATGGCCTTTTTAAAAGGTCCAATTGGGAGTGTTGCTGAGTCGCCAAGCGCGTGCTTAAATAGTGTTGGATTTAGAAGTTTGCTTTTGGCGAAGTGCATGCCGGTGACCTAAGTTAGATATCTATATTGAATGCATGTAATTGAGGTAAAAAAAACGTTTTAAAAATTTATGGCTTTCTAGTGCTGATAACAGATTGATGTGCCGCCACTAATAAATTCATTTTCTCTACAAGGGCAAAACAGCGTTAGCTGAAGTAGTCAGGATCTCATAACCATTGGCGGTCACCAAAATAGTGTGCTCCCATTGGGCTGACAATGAATGATCTCGAGTAACTACTGTCCAATCATCCGACAAAAGCTTGGTTTCCTTTCTCCCTGCATTGATCATCGGCTCTATCGTAAAGGTCATTCCTTGTTTGAGCGCCATGCCGGTATTTGGTCGGCCATAATGCAACACCTGAGGTTCCTCGTGAAACACTCGGCCGATGCCATGTCCGCAATATTCACGTACTACTGAAAAGTTGGCTGCCTCAGCATGCTTTTGAATAGCATGTCCAATGTCACCTAACCTAACCCCGGGCTTAACCATTTCTATGCCGATCAGCATAGCCTCCTTAGCAATTTCAGATATTCGGTTAGCTAAGATGCTCGGTTTACCAACATAATACATACGGCTATTGTCACCGTGATAACCATCTTTGATGACGGTTATATCGATATTGATAATATCGCCCTTTTTGAGCTTCTTATCACTCGGAATGCCATGACAGATAACATGATTGACCGACGTGCAGATTGATTTTGGAAAACCACGATAGTTCAGTGGCGCTGGAATGGCATCTTGCACGTTAACGATATAGTCGTGACAAATAGTGTTCAATTGATCTGTAGTCACACCGGCAACTACGTGTTCTTCGATCATATCGAGAACTTCGCTAGCAAGTCTGCCTGCGGTTCGCATATGTTCTATTTCGGCGCCAGTTTTGATGGTAACGGTCATGTCTATTTAAGTCGGTTTAGTTTGTTGTATAACTCTAAGAGACCTCAGCATAAGTCAGGTGCGAAATAAAAATAGGATGAAATGTCTCCAATTGAGGCGAGAAACGACGGTAATAGCTGGCTATTGACTAGTCTCTCAACGAAAAGTGGGGGTATTTCAGTCATTTTAATTGGTGCATCGAGTTATGCTGAGGTCTCTCTAAGATACTTATTTCTTGAGTGTAGCAAATAAGCTGCCACAGAACTGCTTTCGTAAGCGCTTAATTTATTCACTGATCGAGAACCTGAATTTACTTAGTTATCAGTTGTCAGGGTTGTTACAAAGTTGTGTAAAAAGTTCGTAATCTGTCTTCAACACGGCTAAGATTGTATGATAAATATAATAATATGAGACCTCAGCATAACTCAGGGACGAAATAAAAATAGCTTGGAATATATCCAATTGAGGCGGAAAACGCGGCTAATAGCTAGCTATTGGCAAGTTTTCCAACAAAAAGTGGAGGCATTACAGGCATTTTTATTCGTTCGTCGAGTTATGCTGAGGTCTCAATATATAAGTAAAATTTGAGGGCAGATATGTCATTAGGGTTAATTCGACAAACGAAATTCAATTTTTGGCGTTTGGCAGAGCCACGAGCGGTAATAGAGTGGCAGAGCTTTTATGCGATGCGGCCGTTGCTTAAGCGTCTACCTAAGGGTGATGGCCATCCAGTTATTGTTTTCCCAGGTTTTGTTAGCAGTGATAACGCCACTAAACCGTTACGAAATTTGTTAACCGATCTTGGTTATCAAACCCATGGTTGGGGTTTGGGTATGAATGTCCTGTTTGGCCATGAAGTAGAAGAAGAAATGATAGCTCTGGTTCGAGAAGTTGCCGAGAAAACTGGCAAGAAGGTGTCGCTCGTTGGCTGGAGTTTGGGTGGCCTGTACGCGCGTGAAGTTGCCAAAGTGTGTGCTGAACAAGTTCGTAGCGTTATTTCATTAGGCAGTCCAATATCAGGTAAGCCAGAGCATTCAAATGCGCACGGTCTGTTTAAGGCTTTTAATGGTGAACCCTCTGACATTGACTACACTCGATATTTTCAGCTGCAGCATGCACCACCGGTACCGACAACCTCTATCTTTTCGCATTCTGATGGTGTTGTTGCCTGGGAGGGGTCTTTGCAAAAAGAAACTGACACAACTGAAAGCATCGTGGTACCGGCAAGTCACCTCGGTATGGGCGTAAACCCGCTAGTTATGTTTTTGTTAGCCGACCGCTTGGCTCAACCACAAGATAAGTGGACTAAGTTTAAAACCAAAGGTTTAAAGGGCTTGTTTTATAAGAAATCTAAAGAGGCTTATTTGCTATAGCCTTGTCTGTGCCGATGTTTACTTTATCGAGATGATTATTTAGAAATCATCTCGATAGTCAGTCTAATGCTTAAGCTGCTTCCGATTTTGTTTTTTCGCTCTCCGCGATGACGCCACATATCAATGTAATGAAGCGAGGGATCAGTTGACGAGGAAGGTCATGGCCCATGCCTTCAATTAGTTCAAGTTTGGCGTTTTTAATGTGCTTAGCCGTGTCGATACCACCTTCAACGGGCACTAGGACATCAGATTTTCCGTGAATTACTTGAGTTGGAACTTTGATTTTTCTAAGCAAATGACGACGATCTCCAGACTCTAAAATTGCCGCCATTTGATGAGTGTAGCCGTTTGGCGAGTAAGATCGGCGTAAGCCGCTGAGGATCCGATCGCTCAATTCTTCTTTGTTGGGTGGATAATCAGGGCTGCCGATAATCGCCCAAGTAGCTAAACTGTGCTTTAGATAAGATTTTTCGTTACTTCGCTTAGGCCGCATTACTAACTGCTTGGCAATACGCAGACTTGGTTGTGGTAATGCTGGGTTGCCGCTACTGGACATAATAGAGGTAAGCGACAAGCAGCGTTCTGGATGTTCGGCAGCGACCACTTGGCAAATCATGCCGCCCATAGAAGCACCAACCCAGTGGGCCTTTTCAATCTCTAAAAAATCCAGAACTCCAATCGCATCAGCGGCCATATCCCTTAAGCTATAAGGTACGCGTATCGATAGTCCTAACTTAGCGCGTAAAATCAACTTCATTAGGTTAACCGGCCTTTTCGGTTCTATTTGTTGCGACAGCCCGATGTCACGATTGTCAAAGCGTATTACTCTAAAGCCCTGACTAGCAAGGCCTTCGCATAGAGCCTCCGGCCAGGCGATCATCTGCGTGCCGAGGCCCATCACTAATACTAGTGCGGGGTCTGATGGATTGCCAAATTCGTCGTAGGCCAAACGCAAACCGTTGGCCATTAAGTACTTATGAGTCATTGAATATAATTACGCTTAGTTAGTAAGGGTGTGTCGGCGATGAACGTGTTCTCGGGCGTTATTTATTAGCAACCTTTTTGCTTGACTTGGCTTTTTTACTGAGCTTTTTCTTCGCTCTAGCTTTCGGCTTTTTAGGAACAGTAGCGTCATGCAGCTCTTTATAAGATTCTCTTAAACAGTCTGCATAGAAGGCTGGATCAGGCATCATCTCACGACACGCGTTAATGCTGATATTAAATTTACCGCAATAGCTCAATATCGCATGAAATAAACCCATGCCGTCTATGGCAGGGCCAAGTCCGAAGTTACTCAGCATTTTGGCGCCGGTGAAATAAAGTGGCACTTGCGGCCCGGGAACATTGGTAATGACGCAATTGTAGGATGGTTTAATACGGTTCGCTAAGGCTAGACGACTGGCCAACTTAGCGGCTGATGCGGTTAACGTCGATGGTATAAATTGGCTGTAATCAGTCATCGTTTTAGCGCCGACCGCATTGTTCAGTTCTTTTGCTTGAGAGGTGCCCATATTGACCGCAATTAAGCGCTCAAGAGGGTCTTCAATATCACTTCTAATGCGTACGGTCAGTTGTGAAACTTGGTTGCCGGCTTTACCCAGTTGGTCTTTAGTTCTAATATTAACCGGCGCCATGGCGGCCAACGAACGCTCAGGTAATTCGTTTTTACTTTGTAGATACTTGCGTAAACCGCCGCCACATATTGCCAGCGCTACGTCGTTTACGGTCACCCCGGGTACAGCGTCTTTAATATCTTTAATGTCGCTTAATTCAAATTCGACCGCATCGAATGCTCGGTAAGGCGAGACATTGGTGTTGAAGCGCGTGCGCGGTATATCGGTAACCCTAGATAGTTTTCCTCGGCTCAGTCCAGCGACTAGTTTGGCGACACCAGGCACGGTGTTTTTTGCTACTTCAAAAACTCGAAGTGGCATTTTTATATTGTTGATTTGAGAGCGCCAAAGAAGTTCAGTGGAGGTTGGCATGCGTTCCTTCTTAACTTTTTGTTGGTTTTCGGTTACTCGATATTCAGGGCTTAGGTCATGAATTGCGGCGGCGACCTCAACCCCTGATG
>JAWUZB010000047.1:0-11926 GCA_034110505.1 Gammaproteobacteria bacterium | reverse complement strand
AGCGTGCCATCCATATCAAGCAGCACTGTATCTATATTGTTCCAATCGAATTGCATGCGAGAGATTATACCTAAACTGTGCTTAAATACGGCTATGGAATTAAACTTTACTAAAATGCATGGCCTTGGCAATGACTTCGTGGTGTTGGACTTCACTGACCAAGTTATTGCGCTGAGCGAAGCGCAGGCCGCGCATATTGCTGACCGACATTTCGGCGTCGGCTGTGACCAAATTTTAATCGTTGAGCGCTCAAGCCGTGACGATATTGATTTTAAATATCGTATTTTAAATGCGGATGGTAGTGAAGTTGGTCAATGTGGCAATGGCGCCCGATGTTTTGTTCGCTATGTACATGAAAAGGGTTTGTCAGATAAAAACCCGATTACCGTGGAAACGCTGAGTGGCGAAATGAGTCTGTTCGAAGATGTCGAGACTAATCTCGTCACTGTCGATATGGGGCCGCCTCGCTTTGAACCCAAAGACATTCCCCTTAATGCCGCTCAACGGCAAGACAAATACTTCTTACAATTAGGTGATGAAAAGATAAGCTTCGCGGCGCTTTCTATGGGTAATCCTCATGTTGTCGTGATTGTTGACGACGTTTGTTCGGCGCCAGTGCAACAGCTTGGCTCGAGCCTTGAGACGCACGCCATGTTTCCCGAGCGAGCCAATATTGGCTTTATGCAAATCAACCATCGAACTGATATTTCCCTCAGAGTGTTTGAGCGAGGTGCGGGTGAAACGATTGCTTGTGGCTCCGGCACTTGTGCTGCGGTAGTTGCAGGCATTCAAGCGGGTCTATTAGATAACAAAGTAATCGCGCACTTAAATGCTGGCGATTTAACTATCGAGTGGCAAGGCGAAGGTCATAGTGTAATGATGACCGGTCCGGCTGAAACCTCCTTTGAAGGGGTATTAAAATTATGACAACTGAAATCCAAAAGCAAGCAGAAACTGATTTTACTAAAGCTGACTTAGTTTCTTATTTGCAGCAAAACCCGAATATTTTTCAACAGCACCCAGAGCTGTTAGAGCTGGTTAGTTTGTCTGATAGTCGTGGCACCGCATCGCTATTGGAGCGCCAAGTGTCGATGATGAAAGAACGACTTAACGAGCATAAATCTCAGCAAACTGAGTACATGCAGGTGGCGCGTGAGAACGAGCAAATTAGCGATAGTTTTTCGCAGATAATTTGCCAGATGATTGGTTTCACCAACTTGTCTCAGTTTGCGACTGAGTTTCCGTCTGAATTGAGATCCACTTTCAAAATTGATGAAGTCTCGTTTAAAACTGCGCAGGCCGCCGCTAGGCGTCCAATTGACAATCAAGGCTATGATGATGCAGTGCGGAGAATGGTTAATAATCGCGCTGTTTGCGACAATCGCTGGCCAAGCAGTATTATGAATTTGTTTTTCTCGTCTGATATTAAATCGGCCGCGCTAATTCCCATGCGCAAAGCCGATAGTACCGAACCGTTGGGCATTCTCGCCTTAGGCTCGCAACACCCTGATCGATACACTAACGACTTGGGAACATCTCATTTAGATCGGCTTGGACTTATGTCTGGCCTTTGTTTGGCGCGGTTGCAACCGAGTGAAAGCTGAATTTCATTGTCGTTGTGATGAGGTGATTGTGAGTCAGTTATGAGTCAAAGTGCATTGCAAGATATAGACACTTACCTTCAAGTGTTGTCGGTCGAACGTCGTTTGTCAGAGCACACCATCAAGGCGTATCGACGAGATCTAAACAAGCTTATTTTGTTTTGCGATGGGCGTGGTTTGTTCTTATGGCAGGGGCTAAGCAACCATGTTGCTAGACTTTTTTCAGCCAGCCTAAACGCCCATGGAATGCACGCCAAAAGTATCCAAAGAATTTTATCGGCATGTCGGGGTATGAGCGCTTACTTGATTCAAAAGGGTCAGCTTGATACTAATCCTTTTGATGATGTGCGAGCACCCAAGGCCGCGAAGCGGTTACCTAAAACGCTGAATGTTGATCAAGTAACCTCTTTGGTTGAGATTAGTTTAGATGACCCCTTAAGCTATCGAGATAAAGCTATTTTGGAGTTGTTTTATTCTTCTGGTTTGCGCTTATCCGAGCTATGTGGTTTAGATTTAAATGATCTGAACTTGCCAGAAAAAATGCTGAGGGTAACCGGTAAAGGTAATAAAATGCGAGATTTACCAATAGGGCGTCATGCCGATATGGCTATTCGCAATTGGTTATTGCAGCGCAATGCTTTGCCGTTAAAGGATTATCAGGCGCTATTCGTTAGTAAGCATGGCAATCGAATCAGCGTGCGAAATATTCAGGCCAGAGTTAAGCATTGGGCGGCCAAGCAAGGTATTGAAATTTCAGTAAGCCCGCATATGTTGCGCCATTCTTTTGCCAGTCATTTACTTGAGTCAAGTGGCGAGTTACGCTCGGTTCAAGAGCTGCTCGGTCATGCCAATATAAGCACTACGCAAATTTACACTCATTTAGACTTTCAGCACCTTGCCCAAGTCTACGATGATGCACACCCACGAGCTAAGAAAAAATCTAAGACAGATGGTGAAAAATGAAACAGTATTCAACTGTATCGAAGTTTCTGCACTGGAGCGTCGCTGGACTAATCGTAGCCCAATACGGCCTAGCAAAGCTTGCTGAGAATGCCGAACATAATGATAAAATCTTACAACAACTTGCACTAACGGCAAATCATAAATCCATCGGCATTACGATTCTGTTGCTGGCGCTAGTTCGCTTGGTTTATCGGCTTCGGAATGCTGCCCCAAGTTTGCCTTCGTCAATGCCAAAATGGCAGCGAACTGCGTCCAAATGGTCGCATTTTTTACTCTACAGCTTACTCCTTGCGTTACCGGTTAGCGGCTGGCTAATGTCGTCTGCAAAAGCCTACTCTGTGAGTTGGTTTAATCTTATCGAGCTACCGGATTTAGTGGCGCCTAATAAGACTCTCGCCGAGCTGTTGACCCTGACTCATGAATATCTAGGCGAAGCACTTTTTGTTATAGCTCTGGTGCATGTTTTAGCGGCTCTAAAACACCATCTGATTGATAAAGATGACGTGCTGAATCGCATGGCTAGCAAGTCTAGCTGGTTGCTTTTAGTGCTAGTAATTGTATTTGTGATGGGTTTCTTCGGGCGTTTTTTTAATAGCGTTTCGGTCAACACTGCCATGCCTCAAACGGAACAAATTCAAGCACTAGAGTCTTTAGACAGTCCGGCGGCGATACCAAGCGAGCTTCCGTTATGGCAGATTGACTACCAGCAAAGCACCATCAAATTTATCGGCGATCAGGCTGGCGCGAGCTTCGAAGGTGAATGGCAGAGTTGGCTCGCGGAGATTCAATTCGACCCTCAGCAATTGGGTCAAGCTCGATTTAATGTGACCATAGACACCGCCTCTGGCTTTTCCAATGATCAAGAGCGTGATGAGACAATTCGCTCATCCGATTTTTTTGATGTTACGTCGTTTGCCGATGCCATTTATCGAGCGGATGCGTTCTCGGTAACTGAAGACGGCTACCAAAGCATTGGTCAACTCTCCATGAAGGCTATTTCGGCCGAGGTGGTACTGAAATTTAATGTCGTCGATGAAGGTGCATTTAAGGTATTGATTGGCACTGCAGTGCTAGATCGCTTGCGATGGAATATCGGCACCGGTGATTGGACCGATACTACATGGGTAGGTCAAAACGTAAAAGTTGAAGTGCGAGTTGTCGCTAAGCCTTAACTGACTCGTAACGTCGGCCTAAGTATTCCGCTGAAAAAAGGCAGACAGTTTAGGTTGAAAACTTAAATCCAAATTAAACGGAAAAAATAATTTTGAGCATAGAATTACTCGCCAATATAATAGGCATGATCGGCACTTTAATGGTGGTAGGTTCCTATTTTTTAATGCAGGTTAATAAGTTAGACCCGAAAGGTCTACGGTTTAATTTTATCAACCTACTGGGTGCGATTTTTTTACTACTAAGTCTCCTGGTTCATTTTAATTTAGCTAGTTTCGTGATTGAAATATTTTGGATCGCAGCGTCGATCATTGGTATTTATAATCACTGGCGGAAAAAATCGCAGAGCGCGAATATGTAAATTACTTAGCTATTTATACTAAAACCGCGGCAGTACTGACAGTTCAATTTCGCCATCGTTGAGGGTGATATTACTTACTGATAAATATTTTAGTGGTAGCTCAGTGGTGTTGGCTCGTTCGACCTTGGCGCCAAGTTGGCGTAGCGAACTATTTGAAATCGGGATAGCACCAACCTTAATATGAAAATCATCTCTTATGGCGAGGTTGCCATTACGAACAATTGGCGTTCCATAGACAGTTAGGGCTACTCGTGAGTCGTTTAAAAACGGGAAGATACGATCTAACTTTTCAACCGCTTTACGTGCTTTAGGATCAATTTTTTCAACCTTGTCTAGATTGATGATGGCGCTTAATTCAAGCTCATCTTTATTAATAAAGGCTTTAACCGCGTCACTTACAGCGAGTAATTTTCGTCCATCCTCATCGGCTTCTAAGCTGGCCAGCATAATCGCATTAAATTCGTCTTCGCTAAACGTTACTTTACCATTTAAAACTTGCTCAACTTTGTTGCCGAGAAATTTTGATACACCTTGCTTTTCTATTTTTTCGCTTAAGGCTTTAAAAGCTTCATCTTGTTGTGATGTTTCTTGGCTATACCAGTTGGGTAGAGATTGAGCCGAATACCAAACGTAACCAGCAACCGCGATCGCAAGGAGGAATATGAAAGCGAAAAATCTAAGCATGATTGAAACTCGAAAATATAAATGTCGATGATAAGCGTATTGGCGGTCTATTATATTTGCCAAAGGCTAAGTGTTTTTAACGGCCGGTGACTGAAAGGTCTAGGGGTTTTTTATCGCCTAGCTGTGTAAGTGCGCCCCCGACGGTGAACCAACCGTTACCATAACCGCTAATACCGTAAGCGTGAGTCAACTTCATCAATTGTCATCAATTGTCATCAATTGCCAACGTCGTCGAGATTATGACTGATATAAATTCCCGATGTGAATGTAATTAGCTTAACTGGCAACCCGAATGCTAGTTTTAGTACCACTTTTATCGACGCACACGAAGCTAATGTTGCTTTCAAACAGGGTGGCTTCAGACTCGGTATTGTAGCGAGCACCGTAAACTTTAACGTTATAAGTAACTGAGGTATTGCCGATGCGAGTTTTACTGCACTGAAAGCGTAATATCTGTCCTTGTCCGATGGGATTTTTAAATTCCACGTGATCAAGGCCGATAGTCACAAATGCCTGTCCCGGAAAGTCTAAACTGACCCGAATATAGGCAATTTCATCGACCCACTTAAGTAAGGTGCCGCCGAACAAACTGCCGTAATCATTTAAGTCAGCAGGAAGGCCTATCTTGTAATGTTGCATAAATCGTCACTAAATCAGTATTTGAATCTAAAAATAACATGATTTTTGCGCAAGTGCTTATGTGCTTACGTGCTCGAGCGATAGAGGATATACTCGAGTAGAAATGAAAAGGCGTCATGCCGATTAGTGGGCGGGTCGCTTTAGTTAAATTAACGTAAGCGTCAGCAATGATTGTTTGATCCTAAATGGTTAGTGGTATCTATGAATATAACTCCAACCGACATTCGCCTGCACAGTAAATCTAGGCTGCTTGAAATTGTCTTTAAAGACGAAACCTTCATGCTTCCTTGCGAATACCTGCGAGTGAACTCTCCATCAGCAGAGGTTAAAGGCCACGGCCCGGGGCAAGAAGTCTTACAGCTTAAGAAAGAAGCGGTCAACATCGTTGCTATCGAACCAGTCGGACACTATGCTGTTCGCCTGATTTACAGTGATTCACATAGCTCTGGACTTTATACATGGGACTATTTGTACGAGTTAGGAAATAATCGCTATTGTCGCTGGCAAGATTATTTAGCTCAGCTGAAAGCCGCTGGTGAACAGCGCGAA
Organism: Gammaproteobacteria bacterium; assembly: GCA_034110505.1. GTDB lineage: Bacteria > Pseudomonadota > Gammaproteobacteria > Arenicellales > Arenicellaceae > Arenicella. Next base: position 5,959 of record JAWUZB010000047.1, on the reverse strand, counting down.
CCCCAAGAAAACGATCAATATTTAGTCTAAATCAAGTGTAACTATGTCAGATACTCAAAACAAAACTCACTTCGGTTTTCAAGAAGTAGATGAAAACGATAAACAAGGCATGGTCAAAGGTGTGTTCCGTGCTGTCGCAGGTAACTACGACGTAATGAACGACGCTATGTCGATGGGTGTTCATCGCGCGTGGAAGTGGTTCGCTGTTGCACAAAGTGGTGTCAAAGCGGGTGACCGAGTTCTCGATTTAGCCGCTGGAAGCGGTGACCTTTCGCTTAAATTCGCGAAAATAGTGGGTGATCAAGGGCAGGTTATTGTTACCGATATCAATGAAGCCATGCTCGAACAAGGTCGCAAACGATTGACCGATGCCGGGGTTGCAGGAAACGTCAATTATTGTCTAGTTAATGCTGAGAACTTGCCGTTTGAAGACAATAGTTTTGATTGCATTTCCATCAGCTTCGGCTTGAGAAATGTGACCCGTAAAGATGTCGCGCTGGCGTCGATGCAGCGATGCTTAAAACCAGGTGGTAGAGTCATTATTTTAGAGTTCTCTCAACCAACCAACGAGACCTTTCGAAAGATCTATGATGCTTACTCGTTTAACGTTATTCCTAAACTGGGTGAGTTAATATCTAACGATCGTGATAGCTATCAATATCTTGTAGAGTCGATTCGCAAGCATCCGCCGCAAGAAGAATTAAAACAAATGATGCTAGACGCGGGCTTTGATCGAGTGCGCTACCATAACTTAACCGGCGGAGTAGTTGCTCTGCATATAGGCTATAAGTATTAGGTTTATTAATGCTCTTAGATTTATTCGAATTGGCTAGCAATAAAACGCTGCAACATGACCCGCAGACCTTAGAGCGCTTAGCTAAGTTGCAAGGTAAGACCATGACTTTGAAGATTAAGTCGATAGGTCAGTCGCTGTCCGTTACGCCTTACCCCGAGGGTTTACAGTTCAGCCATGACGCACCGCAAAAAGTCGATGTCACCTTGAGTGCCACCGTAGGAGCGATGGTTAAAATTTCACGCGATGGCATGGATAACGCAAAGCTGGAACCGGGTGAGTTAGAAATTGCTGGAGACCCTATTGTCGGCCAACGTTTTGCGCAGGTCATCTCAGATCTTAATATTGATTGGGAGGCTCTACTTACTGAGCACCTCGGTGAGTCGCCAGCTAGGGTTGTTACCTTCGCCGCTGGCCAAGCCAAGGTGTTCGCCGATGAGTCTAAAATAAAGTTTAAGGATTTTTTAAATACACTGATAAAGGAAGATATGGCACTGGTTGCCGACAAAACCGAGGTTGAAGGCTATCTCGACGAGGTCGACACCCTACGTGCCGATGTAGATCGTTTGAATGCTCGGCTTGAGCGCTTAAGAAGTAAAATTTAGATGCAAAAGGTAAGCTCCCCAATCGCCCGATTGTGGCAAATTCGCCGCGTTATAAAAAAATACGGACTGGCATCATTACTGGATGAGCTGACGCTTTCCAAGTCGGCGGGTCTCGCAGCTCGAGCCATGGTTGGACGTGTGGCCGGTCGCGATGATCCTAGAGGCGGTCGTATTCGCCAAGCCTTAGAAGAACTAGGGCCAGTGTTTGTCAAACTTGGTCAGACACTTTCAACTCGGCCAGACTTACTGCCGCACGACATCGCCATCGAGTTAACCAAATTACAAGACCAAGTTCCTGCTTTTCCAGCAGAGCAGTCAATGAGTATTATTCGCCAGGCGTATGGCCAAGACTTTGACGCTATATTTGAATCTGTTGAGCAACAACCTATGGCGTCGGCATCGGTCGCCCAAGTGCATGCGGCGACGTTAAGAGAAGGCTTATCAATTGAAGGTCAGAATGGTGTCTGCAACCGAAACGTGATTATCAAAGTATTGCGCCCAGGTATTGAAGCGGTAATTGAGAGCGATCTTAAAGTCATGTACACCTTTGCCGGCTTGTTGCAAAAGCATTGGTCTCGAGGCAAACAATTTAGGCCTCTAGATGTCATAAAGGAATACGATCACACCATTCATGGCGAATTAGACCTTCGAATAGAAGCGGCCAATGGCGCGCGTATGGGCGCTAATTTTGAAGATAGCGATCTTATCTACGTACCTAGAATCTATTGGGATTACACCAAACGAAATGTGTTGGTGATGGAACGTATTTACGGCACTTCGATTCGCGAAATAGCCTTATTGAAAGAGAAAGGCTATAGCATGAAGTCTCTTGGCGAAGACGGTGTTCAAACCTTTTTCAAGCAAGCCTTCGAAGATAATTTTTTCCACGCTGATATGCATGCTGGTAATATTTTTGTCTCTGATGAAGGTAAGTGGATCGCGATTGACTTTGGCATCATGGGCACACTTACTGAGCAAGATAAACAATATCTTGGACAGATGCTTTTAGGCTTTTTTAATCGTGACTATGCCACTATTGTGCAAGCGCACTTAGCCGCTGGCTGGGTTCCGGCTGATACCAATGCGATTGAGTTTGAGCAGGCTATTAGAGTTGTATGTGAGCCAATTTTTGCTAAGCCGATTAGTCAGATATCATTTGGTAATGTGCTGATGCAGCTATTCCAAACGGTTCGCCGTTTTGAAATGCCGGTACAACCTCAGCTAGTCTTATTGTATAAAACACTGCTCAACATCGAAGGTCTCGGGCGGCAGTTATATCCAGACTTAAACTTGTGGGATACCGCCAAACCATTTTTAGAAAATTGGATGAAACAGCAGTTGTCGCCAAAGGGATTGATCGAAGATTTACAGCGAGAATGGCCTCAGTTGAGAGCCTTGTTGCCGGAGCTTCCTGTATTGTTAAAAGCGGCCATTGAACAACAGAAAAAATCGTCAGCCCAGTTGCAAGCAGAAAGGGTGCAAGCCGAAAAATCACGAGCGCAAAAAAGCAGCTTACAGACTACCTTGGGTATGTCCGCCATCGTCTTAGGGATAGCTCATAGTCTGATCATGCAACACCCGTCGTTGGCCGATACATCATTTACAAATGCCGGACCTTGGGTTGCCGCTGTTGGTGCTATTCTGCTGTTGTTAAAGCGCTAAATCGCATAAGTTGTTAAAGCGCTAAATTGATTGTCACTCAAGGTTCTTACTTAGGCTGTATGTTACGTAGATGTTGCGCTACCGACCAACGAGCGGCTAGCCAGCCAAGAAACGTACCGATCGCAATTAAGGCAAAAATCTCAATAAGCGTAGCTTGATGGATTAAGGCGTCGCTGCTGTAAAGTGCCGCTAGGTCTGAAATTGGTTTATGCGTCAGTTCAGCCGCAATTAATAGCAGTCCTAAGGAAATCAGAGCGCCTAAAAAACCAAACAGTGCACCGTAGTAAAGAAAAGGCCGCCTGACGAAGGTGTCTGTGCCACCGACCAGTTTTGTTATTTCGATCTCGTCTCTGCGATTGTAAATTAGCAATTTGATGGTATTGCCTACTATTAATACTAAGGCTAGCGCTAATAGTCCGCTTAGCAGCATTGACACTCGACTAAAGACTAACAGTATTGCGTTGAAGCGGTCAGTCCAGTCTAAGTCTAGTCGTACGGTGTCAATGCCCTCAAATTGGCTTAGCTGGGCTTTGAGGGCTAACAAGTTTTCTGATTTTGCTGATGCTCGATCGGGCATTACTACGATTGAAGCGGGTAACGGGTTGCCACCTAAAAAGACTAGTTCTTGCTCAAGACTAATATTGTCGTCAGACAAAACTCTAAACTCGGCGAGCGCTTGCTCGGGTGTTATAAATTCTGCTAACTCTATCGAAGGGTGAAGTTGGATCTCTTCAAAAATCAATCGCGCATTACTATCGCTCAAGTCTTTGTCTAGAAAAATGCTGATCTGTGGTCGCCCTTGCCAATTACTGCTTAAGCTTTGCGCACTTTTTGTGGCGACATAAAGTAGGCTTGGCAACAGTAAGGTGATGGCAATAATTAGTAGTGTATTAATAGTTGCCATTGGGGTTCGGCGCATGTCGCCAAGAGTGGCGAACAATACTTGCAAATGTCTAATCAGGTATGTGGTCATTACCGATCACCACTAGAATGTTTGTTGTCGTTTGAAAAATCATCAGGCGCAACTAGTTCGCCATTATTTAGCTGCAAGGTGCGTTTGCCTAGCCGTTCCACTTGGCGCAGGTCGTGGGTTGCGATCAATACGGTGACACCCACGCGGTTAAAGTCGGAGAAAATATCAATAATTTCATCCGACAGATCTTGGTCAAGATTGCCGGTTGGCTCATCCGCCAGTAATATATTGGGGCGGTTGATTACCGCTCGGGCAATGCCTACTCGCTGCTGCTCACCACCCGATAGAGTGATCGGCGATTGGGTTTCTTTGCCCGCTAAGCCTACTTTGCCTAATGCCGCACGAACCCGTTTTTTTATTTCATCATGTGGCATACCGATTACAATTAAAGGCAGCGCAACGTTATCAAAAACCGATCGATCAAATAGCAACTTATGATCCTGGAATATGACCCCTATCTCACGTCTCAATGCGGGTATCTTTGACGGTTTCATGCGACTCAAATTCTGATTGTCGACGATTATTTGGCCAGAAGTTGGTTTCTCTATGCGCGTGATTAGTTTGAATAATGTGCTTTTACCGGCGCCCGAATGACCCGATAAAAAAGCCATTTCACCAGCCGCCAACTCAAAGCTCACATCTTTTAATGCTTGGTGGCCGTTGGCGTAGGTTTTATTAACGTGGCTTAATTTTATCATGGTGGCTTTGGCTTATTATCATGCTGTTGTTAGCTTACTAGTTGTTCAGGCTTGATCTGCTTTAAGCTGGTCTACGTCAGGCACTAATGCATCGGCGAAGGCTTTGGCGTTAAACAGCTTTAAATCCATGTAGCCTTCTCCGACGCCAATATAACGAATCGGTAGTTTATATTTTTGCGTAAGTGAAATTGCCAAGCCACCTTTGGCGGAACCATCCAGCTTAGTCAGACAAATGCTGGTAACGCCTACCGCTTTTTGAAAGTGTTCTAATTGGGACATGGCATTTTGTCCGGTACCAGCATCCAATATTTGCATAACTTCATGTGGCATCGAAGGGTCTAAATTGCGCAGTACACGGTTAATTTTTTGCAATTGCTCCATCAGGTCAGATTGAGTATGTAAGCGCCCAGCGGTATCAATTATTAGTACTTCGGTACCTTTGACAATGGCCGAACTTAAAGCATCGTGAGCGACCGCGGCGGCATCGGCACCATGTGCTTGTGCTACCACAGGGATATCCATGCGTCGGCCCCATTCTTGTAGTTGCTCAACCGCAGCGGCGCGAAATGTATCAGCCGCTGCAAGCATTACAGTTTTACCTTGGTCTCGAAATTGCTTAGCGATTTTGGCCGTGGTAGTGGTTTTGCCAACTCCATTAACGCCAACCATCAGCATTACATACGGGCGTTGATGCAGCACACTCCAAGGCTGCTCAGCGGGTTCTAACATGGTCGCTATTTCGGCCTTTAAACCGGCGACTACGCCAGCGGCATCTTGAATTTTTTCAGTTTGCACTCGTTGACGCAACTTATCGACCAATTCAAGGCTTGCTTCAACGCCGATATCACAGGTGATAAGCACCTCTTCAAGGTCGTCGAACAGTTCATCATTGATGTCAAATGAGCCTTTAAAAACATCACCAATCTTGCCTAAAAGGCTGCTGCGACTTTTGTCTAAGCCCGCTTCAACCGTTACTGGCTCTGCCGAGGTTTGCTGGTCGCTATCTTTTTCACGGCCGAAAAATCGAGCAAAGCCCGAACGTTTCTTTTGTTCTAGTGGCTGATCGGTATGTTTGTGTTCTTTAGGATTGTTTGTTTCGGTCATTCTAATGCAAGGCTATGGTATTGTTCGGCTTGGTAGTCATTCACTTAACCGTATTGTAGGGATTGTCGAAGAAATCACAATGAAACCACGTGCTAAAACAAACTCGATTCGCATAATTGCAGGC
>JAWUZB010000046.1:0-15298 GCA_034110505.1 Gammaproteobacteria bacterium | reverse complement strand
TAGCCGACAATGTTGACGCATTTTTGTTAGGCTCACCACAGAACCTAGTCAGTTAAATTACAGTAAATCAATCGCCTCAAAACAATGAAGTTATCTAAATTCGGTAGTAAATTTACTCGTCAATCAGGCATCAATCAATTGATGCAGGATCTTGGCCAAGCCTATAGCTCAAATCACCCAGACCTGTGCATGCTGGGCGGCGGTAATCCGGCCTTTATCCCACAAGCTCAAGCTCTGTTTGGTAAGGAGATGGCACGGCTGATCGATAATAATTTATTTCAGCGAATGGTTGGTATCTATGACGGCCCTCATGGTGAGCAGAGTTTTCGAGAGGTACTCGCCAACTACCTAAATAAACAATTCGATTGGAGCATTAGCGCTGACAACATTTCACTCACCAATGGCAGCCAGAATAGCTTCTTCTATCTGTTTAATGCCTTGGCTGGTGAAATGCCGGATGGCAGTTTTAAGAAGATCATGTTTCCTCTCTCTCCAGAATACGTTGGCTATGCCGACTCTGGGCTAAGTGAGAATATGTTTGTCTCTAACCGGCCAAAAATTGAGCACCTTGAGAATAAACAATTCAAATACCGTGTCGACTTCGATGAGTTAGAAATCGGCGATGACATAGCCGCCATCTGCCTGTCTCGACCGACCAATCCAACCGGTAATGTGGTAAGTAACCGAGAGCTAGCTCGGCTAGATGAACTCGCTCGTCAACATAATATACCGTTGATTGTCGATAATGCCTACGGCCAGCCGTTTCCAAATGTAATCTATGCAGACGCCGATTTAAACTGGAACGAGAACACTGTGCTCTGCATGTCACTCTCAAAACTCGGGCTGCCGGGTGCTCGTACTGGCATTGTTATCGCCAATAAAGACATCACCAATACCATTAGCGCCTTGAGTGGCATTATCACCCTAGCGCCGAATAGTGTGGGCGCAGCGTTGATGACCAGAATGATTGAAGACGGCGAAATCGAACATCTTACCGAAAGTATCATAAAACCGTTTTATCGCCAGCAGTTGGACCGCGCAATTGAAGTGTTCAACCAGGTATTTGCTAATCTACCGGGACTTATGCACAAACCAGAGGGCGCTTTCTTTTTATGGCTGTGGTGCCAAGACCTACCGATATCAACTAAAGAACTCTATGCCAGACTTAAGGCTAAGCATGTATTTGTGATTCCCGGAGAAGATTTTTTTATCGACATTGATCCGAGTTGGCCACACACTCGCCAATGCTTAAGAATCAACTATGGCCAGCCGACTGAAAAACTGCGCGCGGGTCTTGAGGTTTTAGCCGCAGAACTACGCGGCATCTACGCTTTACAAAATTCTTCTGATCACTCTATTTAAGGAATTTGCAGCAAATATTCACTCTCGCTAGCAATCCAGAGGCAGCGTCTTAGGCTATAATGCGCGCCTATTCGACGATGTAATTATTTTCACTATCCATATGCCTACTCAAAATATGTCCGCTCCGAAAATTGGTTTTATTAGCTTAGGCTGCCCTAAAGCACTAGTAGATTCTGAATTAATTCTTACTGAACTTCGAACCAACGGCTATGAAATCGTGCCTAGCTATCAAGACGCCGACATGGTTGTTGTTAATACCTGCGGCTTTATTGACTCAGCAAAAAAAGAGTCACTTGATACCATCGGCGAAGCGCTACATGAGAACGGTAAAGTAATTGTAACCGGTTGCATGGGTGCAAACGCCACCGACATCACCGACATACACCCGAGCGTTTTAGATGTATCGGGTCCACATGCTTATGCACAGGTGTTAGGCGCGGTTCAAGAGCACTTGCCATATAAGGCTCCATACGACCCTCACCTAGACCTTGTACCGCCACAAGGCATAAAACTTACCCCCAGCCATTACGCCTATCTAAAGATTTCTGAAGGCTGTAATCACCGCTGCAGCTTCTGCATTATTCCGTCAATGCGGGGTGATTTAGTCAGTCGACCGGCCAACCAAGTAGTGGCTGAAGCTAAGGGCCTAATTAAATCAGGTGTTAAAGAACTGTTGGTTATCTCTCAAGACACCTCAGCCTACGGGGTAGATACCAAGTACCGCACGACCTTTCATAACGGCAAGCCGGTTAGAACTAAAATGATTGATCTCTGCCATGCTTTAGGAGAGATTGGTGGCGATCAACCGCCGTGGGTGCGCTTACATTACGTTTACCCATACCCACACGTTGACGATATTATTCCGTTAATGGCCGAAGACAAAATATTGCCTTATTTGGATATCCCGTTTCAACATGGCTCGCCCAAAATCCTCAAAGCAATGAAACGCCCAGGTGCTATTCATAACACCCTCAACAGAATTAAAATGTGGCGAGAAATTTGCCCAGACATCACTATTCGCAGCACCTTCATTGTCGGCTTCCCTGGCGAAACTGATGATGATTTTAAGCAGTTGCTAGAATTCATTGATGAAGCTCAACTTGACCGCGTTGGCGCATTTACTTACTCACCGGTAAAAGGTGCGTCTGCAAATGCGCTTGAAGGTCACGTACCTGACGAAGTAAAGGATCAGCGACTAGCCGAATTCATGGGTCTACAGGCAACTATCAGCACTAATAAATTGACTAAAAAAATCGGTAAAACAATTGACGTAATTGTTGACGAAGTTGATGAGCAAGGCGCGGTTGCTCGCAGTAAAGCCGATGCGCCAGAGATTGATGGCGTGGTGTATATCAATGGTGAAACCGAGCATAAGCCTGGCGATATTTTAAGCGTGACGGTGCATGCCAGTGACGAGCATGATTTATGGGCTAATAGCTGAGTAATTTGCTTGCGCTAACATATTCATATTGAGATCCTTGGGCTACGGCAAGGGTCTCCTGTTTACAAGGGTCGCTTGTTTAAAAAATCAATCCAAAACGCCACTCCACCACCCCCTCATTCCTACCCTGCTAGGCTAGTTCTCTAATTAAAACTAAAAAAGAGAATAAAATGCTCGATCAATTGTTTTCAATGAAAGGAAAAACCTGTGTTGTCACCGGCGGTTCGCGTGGCCTTGGCTATTACATGGCCAAAGGTTTCTTAAGCGCAGGTGCAAAACGTGTTTACATTACCGGTCGTAAAGCCGAAGCCTGCATTACAGCAGCGAAAGAGTTATCGGAATTCGGTGACTGTGTCGCCCTTCCGGGAAACATTGGCTCGATGGAAGAAATTTCTGCCTTAGTCAAGGAACTAACAGAGCGCGAATCATCGATTGATGTTTTGGTAAACAATGCAGGTACTGGCTGGATGGAAAAACTCGAAGATTTCTCAGAAATTGGCTGGGACAGAGTAATGGACCTGAACGTAAAATCACCTTTCTTTCTAACTAAAGAATTAATACCGCTTTTGAGTGCGGGAGCGACGCATGAAAGTACTTCAAGCGTTATTAATATTGGCTCAGTTGCCGGCATTTGCGGCGAGACGGATACCTATAGCTATGCGCCGAGTAAGGCTGCCGTTCATCAGCTTACGCGCAATCTTGCGGTGGCTCTATGTGATCGACACATTCGAGTTAACGCCATCGCGCCAGGACGTTTTTTCTCTAAAATGACCGAATACGCCAGTCAAGACAAAGAAACATACGATGCTGAAATAGCCGTCATGCCGCTGCATCGATGGGGTTCTGAAACTGATATAAGTGGCGTAGCGATCATGTTGGCAAGCACTGCTGGTGCCTTTATCACGGGGCAGATTATCCCAGTTGATGGAGGCACTACGCTAGTTAGATAGAGTTTTATAGATGTGCTAAAGAACGGTTGATTTTCACTCGCGGAGAATCAACCCTCTATCTTGCTAGTAGCGTGCTAATCGTCGTAGCCGTACTCGTCATAAGCGTCAGATTGAATCAGGTTCTCTTTGTAATAACGTAATTCTTCGATCGACTCCTTGATATCGTCCAAGGCTTTATGTGTTGATCGCTTATTCAAGCCAGGCAATATACTTGGAGACCATTGACGAGCGACTTCCTTAAACGAGCTAACGTCAATATTGCGGTAGTGCAGCCATTCACTTAACTCAGGCATGTACTTGTACAAAAAACGTCGATCTTGGCAAATACTGTTGCCACATAAAGGTGCACGGTTATTTAAGGTGTGTCGCTGAATAAAATCGAGCGTCTCGATCTCAGCTTGCCTTTCAGTGACACGTGATACTTTGACACGATTAACCAGACCGGTTTTATTGTGCGTGCGAGTATTCCATTCATCCATACCATCAATCAGTTCTTGCGGCTGGTGGATCACTATTACCGGACCTTCGGCAATGGTTCTCAGGTCGCCATCAGTAATAATTGTGGCCATCTCGATGATGCGATCTTTTTCAGGGTCTAAACCTGTCATTTCTAGGTCCATCCAGACCCAAGCGTTGTGATGTGGAGGCACTAGCCTTTCTCCTTACTGCTTAAAACAGTGATATAGTTTTGAGAAATTTCAAAGGGCGAGAATACTATGAAAGACGATATCAATAAACTGCTCAACGGCCAGTGTCGCCTAGTTTCGAAAAAAGAAGGGGCATTGAACCTATCACAAGTAGAACAACTTCGAAATTTGACTCCAGATTGGCAGTTCTGTGCCAACGACAATGTATTGAGTCGCATTTTTCATTTCGGCAGTTACGCTGAAACGATTGAATTTGTTAATTCAGTTGCTAAAATTGCCGAAGCTCAAGACCATCACCCTGATTTATTGGTAACGTATAAACGCTGCAAAGTTTGCTATAAAACTCATACGGTTAACGGAGTTACCGAAAATGAATTTATCTGTGCAGCGCAAATCGATGCACTGCATAGATAGCTGAGTTTCCTCGTTTTTCTAGGTTACAATATCGTCGAAAAAAGATTTAATCTTATCCGACCAAGAGCTCCCTTCTGGGCTATGTTTACGACCGCCAGTATTAATTGAATCATCTAACTCTTTGAATAACTCTTTCTGTTGCTTAGTCAGGTTGACTGGTGTTTCGACCATCACTTCACAATACAAATCACCGACAAAGCCAGCGTTTCGAACATTCTTCACGCCTTTACCACGCAAGCGAAACATTTTCCCAGATTGGGTGCCTGCCGGAATTTTCAACTTAGCTCGACCATCAAGAGTGGGAACCTCTAACTCACCACCTAATGCCAAGGTTGAATAGCTGATTGGCACAGTACAGTGCAAATCAACGCCTTCTCGAGTGAATATTTCATGCGCTATCAGCGTAACTGAAACGTAGAGATCGCCATTTATGCCACCGCTACCGGCATTCTCGCCTTCGCCAGACAGGCGAATTTGATCACCCTCGTCAACACCAGCCGGAATCTTAACCGAGAGCTTTTTATTCTCACGAACTCGACCTTCGCCATGACAATCATTGCAGGGGTCTGAAATAATTGTGCCGTTACCGTGACACTTTGGGCACGCTTGTTGAACTGAGAAGAAACCCTGCTGAATACGTACTTGGCCTTGACCATTACACGTGCCGCAATGAGTTGGCTTGCTGCCGGTTTTAGCTCCGGACCCATGACAGGTTTTACAGCCGGACATACGTGGCACAGTGATATTTTTATCAACTCCACGGACCGCTTCTTCTAAAGTAAGCTCCATGTTGTAGCGCAAATCAGAGCCGCGACGTTGGCGTTGTCTGCCGCCTCCACCTTGGCCACCGAAAATATCGCCAAACATGTCCCCAAAAATATCACCAAAACCGCCAGCGCCTTGAGCTCCACCACCGCCCATACCACCTTCAACAGCAGCATGACCGAACTGATCATAAGCCGCCTTTTTCTCTGCGTTAGACAATATATCGTGAGCTTCTTTGGCTTCTTTAAACTTCGCCTCAGCAGCTGCGTCGTCTGGGTTGCGATCAGGGTGATGCTTCATCGCTAAGCGACGGTAAGCTTTCTTTAATTCAGCTTCGTTGGCTGATTTATCAACACCGAGAACTTCGTAATAATCTCGTTTGGCCATTGGTTTAAATCTCTATTACTTTTCTTGCTTGCGCCCATCTCGAATCATTATAAGCAGTCTTCGAAAAAGGGTTTTCATAAAAAAGCCCGTACTTAAGCAAGCACGGGCTTTTAAAGGTAAGCGACATTTACGCTTTGGTGCTTTCGTCTTCGTCTTTAACTTCTTCGAATTCGGCATCAACTACGTTGTCATCTTGCGGAGCATCTTCTTGAGCGGTTCCACCTTCTGCACCTTCGGCGCCAGCATACATCTGCTCGGCTAGCTTGTGACTAGCTTGCATCAATGTCTCAACCTTTGCGTTAATAATTTCAACATCGTCGCCTTTAACGGCTTCTTCAACCTCAGCAATAGCCGCTTCAATATTCGACTTCTCAGTCGCATCCAGCTTATCACCAGCGTCAGTCATTGTTTTAGTTACACCATTGACCATTGATTCTGCTTGGTTTCTAGCTTCAACTAAGGCTTTCGCTTTTGCATCTTCTTCAGCGTGCGCTTCCGCATCGGCAACCATCGCTTGGATCTCTTCATCGCTCAAGCCCGAGCTAGACTTATTTACGATTTTGTTCTCTTTTCCGGTTGCTTTATCTTTCGCCGAAACGTGCATGATACCGTTAGCGTCGATGTCGAATGTTACTTCAACTTGCGGTGTGCCACGTTGCGCACGTGGAATATCTGTTAAGTCAAAACGACCTAGAGACTTGTTTCCGGCTGCCATTTCACGCTCACCTTGAAGTACGTGAATAGTTACCGCACTTTGATTATCTTCAGCTGTTGAAAACACTTGACTCGCATTAGTCGGGATAGTCGTATTCTTGTCGATCAGCGCGGTACGTACACCACCCATAGTTTCAATCCCAAGCGTTAGAGGCGTAACGTCAAGTAGCAATACGTCTTTAACCTCGCCACCTAGTACGCCACCTTGAATCGCCGCGCCCATGGCCACTGCTTCATCAGGGTTAACATCGCGACGAGCTTCTTTACCAAAGAACTCTTGAACCGCTTGTTGCACTTTAGGCATACGAGTTTGGCCACCAACAAGAATCACATCATCGATATCACTTGCCGACAAGCCAGCGTCTTTCAGCGCGGTACGGCAAGGTTCGATGGTACGGGTTACTAAATCAGCAACTAATGACTCTAACTTGGCACGAGATAGTTTCAACACTAAATGCTTAGGACCGGTACCGTCAGCCGTAATGTACGGTAAATTGATTTCAGTTTGTGAACTTGAAGACAATTCAATCTTGGCTTTCTCGGCCGCGTCTTTCAAGCGTTGCATTGCTAGAGGATCGCTCTTCAGGTCAATTTTTTGATCTTTCTTGAACTCGTCGGCAAGATATTTGATTATACGATTATCAAAATCTTCACCGCCAAGGAAGGTGTCACCGTTGGTCGACAACACTTCAAATTGGTGCTCGCCGTCGATCTCAGCAATTTCAATAATTGAAACGTCGAATGTACCGCCGCCAAGGTCATAAACCGCAAGTTTACGATCACCTGATTTTTGGTCCATGCCGTAAGCAAGTGCTGCTGCAGTTGGCTCGTTGATGATCCGTTTAACATTCAAGCCAGCAATTTTACCAGCGTCTTTAGTCGCTTGGCGTTGAGCATCGTTGAAATAAGCTGGCACAGTAACAACCGCTTCAGTTACTTCTTCACCGAGGAATTCTTCCGCGGTAGTTTTCATTTTTTGTAAGATACGCGCAGCCACTTCAGGGGCCGCCATCTCTTTTCCATTAGCGACAACCCAAGCATCACCGTTTTTCGCCTTAACGATTTTATACGGCATCAAGTCTTTGTCACGCTGGACTACTTCTTCGTCGAACTTACGTCCAATCAAACGCTTTACAGCATAAAGAGTATTGGTGGGGTTAGTCACCGATTGACGTTTTGCTGGCTGACCAACTAATACTTCGCCATCTTCTGCAAACGCTACGTATGATGGTGTCGTGCGATCGCCTTCGCTGTTTTCGATAACGCGCGGCTTATCGCCGTCCATAACTGCTACACAAGAGTTAGTGGTGCCTAAATCGATTCCAATAATTTTGCCCATGATGTGTTTCCTCAATTAATTTTGTTGCTTGCCCTTTTTGTAGGGCTTGTATTTGGTAATTCAACAGCTGGGAAGTGTCCAACTGTTATAAAAAACGGTTTTTTGCTCTATTTCTAGCTAATCTTCACTGTCGTTTTCTAAATAGCGGTTTACTTCGCTACCACAACCATCGCTGGCCGCAAAAGGCGATCATGCAATTGAAAACCGGCTTGAATAACAGTCAGTATGCAGCCGGGCTCTACGTCAGCCGATTCAACCATTGTCATCGCTTGATGCAGATTGGGGTCGAGCTTGTCACCAGCTTCTGGTGCAATCTCAACCAGCGCATACTTAGCAAAGCCAGATTGTAATTGCTTCAGGGTTATGCCAACACCTTCGTGCAAACTTTTAACGGCATCATCGGCTTGCTCAGAGATTTCTACCGCAGATGCTAGCTTAAGGCTATCAAAGACATTAACCATCTCTTTAGCAAAGCCTTCAACGGCAAATTTACGGCCATTAGCAACGTCTTTTTCCGCACGTCGACGGACATTGTCTTGTTCGGCCTTAGCACGAAGAAATGCATCTTTAAGCTTAGCAATTTCTGCTTCAGCTGCTTGCAACTCCGTAACTGCGTCAGTTGCAGGCTCTACGACCTCACCCTCAACGGCTGATTCAGCTGGCGCCTCATGTTGGTTTTCTGCTGGTAATTCTTGGTTTTCTGTATCAGTCATTTATCTAAAAGTGTGTTGAACTTGAATGACTGGATTATGGGGATAGAATCAATAGGGTCAAGAGTTTAAGGTGATTTTAAGTGATAATTTAAGCATTTATGCCTCGCTCTATTTTGCCAAGCGACATGATGCGGCTAATCTATCTCTAAAATATAAAGATTGAGGACGAATGTATGATTACCAAAGCACCCTGACACCTATGGTTGGTCGGCATTTTAGCGTTATTGTGGAATAGTTTCGGGGCCATAGATTACCTTATGACGCAAACTCAGAATGCCGGCTACATGGCCTCATTCTCGGAATAACAACTGGCTTATTTCTATGCACAACCGCTATGGATGGTTTGCGCTTGGGCAGTTGCCATTTGGAGTAGCGCATTCGCGTCTGTGTTACTGCTGATGAGAAATAAAATAGCGGCTCCGCTATTTCTAATTTCCTGGATCGGGCTGGTAATCACCTGTTTTCATAGCTATGTGTTGTCAAATGGCTATGAAATCATGGGTGGCAACACGGCATTAGCCTTCTCTGCGTTACTATTCGTTATCGCTGGGGCTTTATTTTTTTATTCGCGAGCTATGTTTGATAAAGGCATATTAGCCTAAACATTTTGGGCATTGCTTAAAGGCTCGCTTAACAAACTAAATCAGATCAGCCTTGCGCGAAATGACTTACCCTTTATTTTGCCCTGCTCCAACTGCTTCAGAGCAACCTTTGCTAGGGGGCGCTCGACAGCGATATAGGCCCAGTTATCCAAAACCTGAATTTTACCGATGTTGTCACCAGTGATCTGTTCCGATTTGGTTAGCGCGCCGACTAAATCACCTGGTCTGAGTTTTTGGCGCTTGCCACCCTCAACGCGTAAAGTAGACATGATTGGGCGATCTGGCGCTTGACTCAGCAACTCAATCAATGGCAAATCACTGGTGCGTATTTCAGTCTGTAAATATGCTTCTAATTGATCCACCCTAAATTGCTCTGACACTTGAAATAGAGAACATGCTTGGCCTTTCTCACCGGCACGTCCAGTTCGACCGATTCGGTGGGTATACACTTCTAATTCTCTTGGAAGATGGTAATTAAAAACCAACGCTAAAGTATCGATATCGAGCCCGCGAGCGGCGACATCAGTCGCGACCAGAATATTAATACTGCTGTTTGAAAAACGAATAAGCGTTTGATCACGATCTTTCTGTTCCATATCACCATGTAAGGCGGCGGCACTAAAGCCGGCACTCTTCAAACCACCGGCTACCAATTGGGTATCTTGACGAGTATTGCAGAACACCACACATTGCTTGCCTCTATTATCTAACAACAATAATTTCAAAGACTGTAAGCGGTCCTTCTCATTGTCGACTAAAAAGAAGGCTTGATCTACTCGCACCGTGTCTTGAGTTGGGGCAACTTCGGCGACACTTGGGTTTTGCATGATCGTTTCAGCAATTGCCTTAATCCCTTTAGGATAGGTTGCGCTGAATAGTAAGGTTTGTCGACTAGACGGAACAGCATCAATAATAGCTTCTATGGTTTTCTGAAAGCCCATATCGAGCATACGATCGGCCTCGTCCAACACTAGGGTATCCATACTTGATAAATCTAATGTCTCTTTTTTAAGGTGGTCTTCTATTCTTCCCGGCGTACCAACCACAATATGAACGCCCTTCTCTAACGACGACGCTTGTGCCTTGATCGGAGTGCCACCATAAAGCGTGGCCACTTTAACGTTAGGAATGCCACGTGCTAAACGGCGAATTTCGCCAGACACCTGCTCGGCTAGCTCGCGGGTTGGGCATAGCACCAATGACTGTACCTTAAACAGTTTGGCATCTAACTTGTTTAGTATGCCTAAACCGAATGCCGCGGTTTTACCCGAACCGGTTTGACCTTGGGTAATAACATCTTTGCCACTTAGAATCATTGGCAGGCTTTTCGCCTGAATAGCCGTCATCGAATTAAAACCAAGAGACGCTAAATTATCTTGCAATTGAGGGTTTAACTTGAGTGATGAAAATTGGTAATCAGACATAATTGCCACGACCTAAATAATTTGCAGTTTGCATTGCAGGGGATATTAACTCGCCTTGGGTAGAAACGCATTTAATCATTTACGAAAAGGTCTTACACTTAGCCTTTGTTTACTAATTTCATGCCTATTGGCGCAATATTGCACGACTAGATTGTCGCGCATACAAGCGACCATAGAAAAATTCAACATTGAATAAAAAAGCGCCACTCTTTTTCATCATCATTACGGTCATGCTGGATGCTATGGGCATAGGCTTGATAATGCCTGTGATGCCCGAATTGATCCGAGAAGTTAGTCATACATCAATGGCCGACGCAGCACTTTGGGGCGGTCTATTAATCACTTCGTATGCCGCAATGCAGTTTTTATTTGGGCCTTTTCTCGGCAATCTATCAGATCGTTTTGGTCGCCGACCGGTATTGATAGTATCACTGGTATTTATGGGCTTAGACTATTTCCTAATGGCCATTGCTCCAAGTCTATGGCTGTTATTTATTGCTAGAATCATTTCAGGCATCACTGGTGCGACCTATTCAACCGCTGCCGCATACCTATCAGATACGTCGGCTAAGGGCGAGCGCTCGGCTAACTTTGGCTACATTGGCGGAGCCTTCGGTGTCGGTTTTGTATTAGGCCCTGCGATCGGTGGGATACTGGCTGAGTTCGGAATTCGTATGCCGTTCATTGTTGCCGGCTGTTTAGCTCTGTTTAACGCCGCCTTTGGACTGATTGTATTGCCCGAAACATTAGGTCGTGATAACCGTAGAAAGTTTGAATGGTCTAGAGCGAACCCGTTTAGCGCTCTGCTGCGCATCCGTAACCTGCCGATGATCGGAAACGTTATGTTTGTGGTATTAATTTATTCAACTGCAAGCCATGTTTACGCATCTATATGGAGTTTCTTCACAATAGAAAAATTTGCTTGGGACCCGAAGATGGTGGGCATTAGTTTAGCCGTCTACGGTATTTGTGCCGCTATTATTCAAGTGGTCATCCTTGGCCTTATGATTCGTAAGTTCGGGGTTGAGCGTACCGCCGTCTTTGGCATGGTGATCTCAGTTGCTTCGTTCGTATTTCTTGCATTTGTCGATAACAGTTTATTGGTCTTTCTAGGCATGCCAATCACCGCGTTAGGGGCAGTCGTAGGCCCAGCACTTCAGGGCATGATGGCCGACCAGGTCAGCGATGATGAGCAAGGTGAATTGCAGGGCGTTTTCGCTTCAGTGATAGCGATTTCGGCGATCATAAGCCCCCTGATTATGACTTACACATTTCAACAGTTCACCAAAACAGACGCTGTGTACTATTTGCCGGGGGCTCCTTTTGTCGCCGCCGCTTTACTGACAGTGGGTGCCTTAGTGGCTTTTTACTTAAGCCGAGCTGAACGTCGAGTCATATAAGCCGACGCAATCTATTGATAAACAAAGGCAAGGTAGGTACGGCCACCTTAACGTCTAATTAAACGTTAAGGTGGCCTAAACACTAGGCCCGCACCTAACTAGCCCTTAAATTAACAATTTAGGTACCGCTAAACCGGTAGTCGACAAACTGCTCACGAAGACCTACTTTATGAATTTTTCCAGTCGCGGTATGCGGCAACTCGTCGACAAAAGCGACCTCGTCAGGCATCCACCATTTGGCGATTTTACCTTCCATAAAAGCCAACACTTGTTCGCCGCTAACCGGTTCGACACCTGGCTTTCGAACGATCACCAACAATGGACGCTCGTCCCACTTTGGATGAGCGATACCAATCACCCCTGCTTCGGCAACACCTGGATGACCTACTGCGCAGTTTTCTAAGTCGATTGACGATATCCATTCGCCACCCGATTTAATCACATCTTTGGTGCGGTCTGTAATGGTCATATTGCCATCTGCAGTGATACTGGCGACGTCACCAGTATCAAACCATCCATTTTCATCTAAGGCGGTTTTATCATGCTTAAAGTATCGCTCGACTACCCACGGGCCACGCACCTTTAGGGCACCAAACGCGACACCATCCCACGCTACTTCTTGATCATTTTCATCGACAATCTTCATCGATACACCGAACACCGAACGTCCAGCTCTAACTCGCAGCTTGTCATATTCTTCATCGCTATAATGATCGCGCGGATACTTTGGAATATTAAAGGTGCCCAACGGCGCCATCTCAGTCATACCCCACCCAGCGATAGTAATAACGCCGAATAGTTCTTCAAACTCCTTCATAGTACTCAGCGGGCAGGCTGAACCGCCAACGCCTATTCTATTTAAGCTTGGAACTTTTTTACCCGTTTCCTTAAGGTAGGTAAGTAACGATAACCAGACAGTCGGCACTCCAACAGCGTAGTTGACACCCTCGGCTTCGATCAAGCTTTGCAAGGCCGCGCCGTCGCCCATCTTCGATCCTGGAAATACTAACTTGAAGCCAGCCAAAGCCGCAGAGTACGGCATATTCCAGGCATTTACATGGAACATGGGCACTACTGGTAATGCTACGTCTTGGGCGCTCAAACCCATACCATCTCCCAGACAACAAGCATAAGTTTGTAATACCAGAGCTCGATGCGAATACAACACACCCTTAGGGTTGCCGGTGGTGCCCGATGTGTAGCACAAAGAACACGCTGTTTGTTCATCTAACTCGGGCCAATCAAAATCGCTACTTTCAGCCGCTAACAGTGCTTCGTAGCAATATACATTCGGCAAAGAAGTCTCAGGCATGCTGCCTTCATCAGCCATAACAATCACGCCTTCGATACTGATTTGATCGCTAATAGCCTCTATTAATGGCACAAACATTGGATCTACTAATAAAAATTTATCTTCCGCATGATTGATAATGTAAACCAGTTGCTCGGGAAATAATCGAGGGTTGACAGTATGACAAACAGCCCCGCTACAGGAAATGCCGTAGTAAGCCTCCATGTGACGATAGTCATTCCAAGCCAAAGTTCCTGCCGTCTCACCTTGCTTTAAACCTAGTTTTTTCAGCGCGTTGGCTAGCTTGCCTGCTCTGTCGTAGCACTCGGCCTGTGTATAAACATGACGAGGGTTATCGTGTACAACAGAGACAATTACACTGCCTCCATTAATTGCACGCCCGTGGCGCATCAGCGATGTGATCGTCAACTGATCATTCATCATTAGTCCTAACATATGGGAACTCCTTAGCTTGGTGGATAAAAACGCTATGCTTGATTCAAAGCGATATTGGTTTACAGCTTGTACCTCAATACCAGGCCAAACTATTGATTATTATTTTCTCCAATTTATCTAATCTATAGCCAGACGTCCAGCAATAACTAACTGGCATGGCAAGGCTTTAATTGAAGAGTGTTGAGTCTAACTAAAACAGCGAAACATAATGTAAAAAGGCCTCAGAACTTATTAGTTCTGAGGCCTTTAAAGAGGTAAAAATATCTTTTTTAAGCAACCAGCTTATTTAAAAAACTATTTCAAAACAGCTGATTACATATAATTAGTTAAGAGCGTTGTCTTCTACAGCCCACCAAGCAACGATACTCGACAGGCCGACCGCTGCGACTACGCCCACAATCAACAAAGGCGATATCACTAGACTTTCAGGTATCAAACCAACAAATAAATTAAGTAAAGATGCTTTATCAATAAAAAAATAGGCCATCAATAAACCTATAACGGCACCAACAAGGTCAAATGAAAGGCCTTTTTTTACACTTTCTTTTTGCGCAACGAGATTAATCTTTGGCAAGCGATTCACTACTATCTTGGTGAAGCTATGGTCCATTAGATGCGGCTGCAAATGCCTAGCACTAGCAAAAAGAGAGTCTAGAGACTTTTGGTCAGCGTTGTATGTGGTGTCATTATTCATAATATTAACCTCGCCATTCTTGTAATCCATCTTGCAAGACCACTCGGCCTCGATTGATGTGTGTTTTTACAGTACCTAATGGAATACCCATCATATCGGATATTTCTTGTTGTGTATTCTGACGATGTAACACTAAGTGTAGCACAGACCTGCGCTCTGGCTCCAAAGTTGCTAATAATTTAGCTACTTTGTGATGAACCTCGGATTCTTCTTGATGCTCAGGCCCCTGCTCTAGTTGATTGCTCAACAGTGGATTTTCGTCTAAGGATTGCGTATCAAGCGCCTTTTTTCGCACATGTTGTAAAAAAACGTTGTAGCCAATTCGATAAAGCCAACTGGAGAACTTGGCCTGTTGTCGAAATTTAGCTAACTCCTTAAATGCTTGAATGAAGGTGTCTTGAGCTAAGTCATCAGCCAGCGCCTCATTCCAGTCGGTCATCTGACGGAGTGAGTAACGTAGGTTTGACTGATGCCTATTGACGAGCTCAGCAAACGCCAATTGATCGTTTTTGCTTACCGCAAGCTCGACCAACTGTGCTTCTTCTAAGATAGTAAGGTCTTGTCTTTTCACTATATTTATCTGCTAATTAGTAGTAAATACGTTTATGAATCTGTTTCTTCTATAGTGTCCGCTTTTGTTTCAACTTTCCGTTCAACTTTTCGTTCAACTTTTCGTTCAACTAAGAACCAGAATATGAG
>JAWUZB010000045.1:0-9326 GCA_034110505.1 Gammaproteobacteria bacterium | reverse complement strand
ACATCTTCGTTGGTTGTCCGAAATAATCTTGCCGCATCCCAGCCAACAGATTGTCTTGCAAGAATACTTACAAACGGTATCTGAGCGAGTTGCTCGCCTACAACGCCTCGATGGTGAGTTGCTATACCATGTTAAGAACTGGCGCTATTACCCTGTGGTGAAGGCCATTCAAGCGATGCGTGGTGTGAAGCTAATTGTGGCAGCAGGCGTTATTGCCGAATTGGGCGATTTAACCCGCTTTGACCATCCACGTAAACTCATGGCCTATCTGGGGCTGGTGCCGAGCGAACATAGCTCAGGCGACAATCGTAAAACGGGGCCGATCACGCGTTGTGGAAATACCCGCGCGCGTCGACTCTTAGTCGAAGGCGCTCACGCTTACCGGTACCCGCCTAAAGTGTCCGAAGACCTACAAACTCGCCAAGAAGGGTTGCCAAAAGACGTTATTGATATTGCCTGGAAAGCACAATTACGATTGTGCCGTCGCTACGACCGATTAATGCATCGTGGCAAACATCGAAACGTCGTGGTGGTCAGCGTGGCGCGTGAAATGATCGCCTATATCTGGGCAATCTCACGAGAGGTTGTGCTAACACCGGTGGATCCAACTAAGCGACTTTCGCGTGTACCACGCTAGAGTAAACAAAGTTTGAATAACCAAATTAGGACGGGTGCGTTGGGTCAAGCAACGGCAAGTGATGTTACCCCCGACGGCGTTAGGATGGCAATGAGCGATCATTGAACCACGGCCATAGACTGAAGGCAGGCACTGCGTGCCGCACATCACGACGTAATATGTAAGGTCGGATATGTCAACTCTTTGAGTTGATAACCCACGTATACCAGCATACTCACCGGCGATGATACAGAGCCTCATCTAACGCATCCGTTCTATCTTTAAAACGGCAACACGGGTTTTAACTACCCAGAAACTTACTCGTTCTTATTGACATCGGGAGTCATACCAACGCCCGACAAACGGGCGCGTTGAAAACGCGTCCAAGCTCACGGAGTGTGCGGCCGTTTTGGGTCTTGTTAGTTGGCGAGATGATCTCTGCTCTACAGTGAACAAGAACGAAGCCACTACTTTTTGAAACTGTTGAAACCGGTGGTGCCGAAAACCTAGAACGAAGTCGAGAGCGAGCAGAACAACTGAGCCCTCCTGTGCGGCCAATGTTTGTCGATTTTTTTGGCTCACACCATGGTTAGAATTCATGTTTGTCCTTTTGTCTTGAACTCTCAAGATCACGTTCCGTTGTCTCTTAGAAATCTAATGTAGCAAATTTCACCGATTTATCAAATCGAAGTACAACTAACAGCTTATTATGGCGCAAGCTCGGTACCCAGCTAGACTCAGCTTGGGAAAACCGTTGTATGTTACTGTATTTGTTATTTTTTGCTTCATTTAAGTCCTTTATAGTAACGCTAAAGCGAGCCGGCTCTGTTTGCATAATAGTCTTACGGGTAGTGATTCTCAAGGGATATTGCAAGTGATTGTTTTCATTCGATAAAGCGAAAGTCATCGGATGGTAAACGCGCAGCATACAGTTATGTAATGTGACACCTCACTGGACCTCCTTAATATATACTGTTTATTTATACAGTTTTACAGGGAGTGAAAAATGAGTCGTAAAAGTCCTTTTATTGAGTCGATTCGGCGCACTATGCGTTTGCGTGGGTATAGTATACGAACTGAGAAAAGCTACTTATATTGGATAAAATCTTATATTCGCTTCCACAAAAATCGGCATCCGATTGATATGGGCAAGGATGAAATCATTCAGTATCTCGATTTTTTAGCATCTGACAGAAACGTTACGGCAAACACTCAGCGTATAGCCCTGAATGCGTTGATGTTTCTATATTCTAAAATTCTTGAGCAGCCAGTAACTAATTTGGGTTTCAAGTTGGCATCTAAACCGCGTTACTTACCAACTGTTTTGAGTGCCAAAGAAGCACTATTAATAATCGAAAAACTTACCGGCGTGCATCAGTTAGTTGTGAAGATGATGTACGGTAGCGGCCTACGTGTGTCAGAGGCACTCGGTATGCGAGTGCAAGACATCGACTTTGAGAAAAATAGCGTTACTGTTCGTGCAGGTAAGGGAAATAAAGATCGTGTCACGCTATTAAGTCAACGTCTTAAAACTGACTTGCTAGTACAGATTGAGAAAGCCATTGATATTCAAAAAATGGACAATATAGATGGCCTCGGACCTTCCATGCCAGATGCCCTTGGTCGTAAATACCCTAGTGCTTTTCGCCAACCTGGATGGATGCATATTTTTCCGTCGGTATCGCTGTGCAACCACCCTATCAATGGGCGTCTTTGTCGGCATCACTTGCACGCTACAGTGATACGCAAGGCTCTTAAACGCGCTCGCGAAGCCACGGGTATTCATAAGCGCGTCAGCTGTCATACCTTCCGCCATAGTTTTGCCACTCACCTGCTAGAGGCTGGCACCGATATTCGTACTGTTCAGGAGTTGCTTGGCCATACAGACTTAAAAACAACGCAAATATACACTCATATTATTGGCAAACATTATGCTGGCACCACCAGCCCTCTGGATCGAATATCAGAGACCAGAGCACGCTATATCGAATGACGTCAGATAGACAAGCTCGCCTTTGCGATAATCGGAATTTCAAACTGTAAGCGTTAAGATGACGCCTGTTCAATCAAAGATTTCAGCGCCAGTGCCGCATTTGATAAGCTTCTTTTACTGTGAATCACTAAACCCAGTTCTCGTGACAAATCTAAACCAACGTCCAGCGCCTTTAACGATTTATCACGCATCGTTTTTGGCAATAGTGACCAACCCAACCCCGCCATGGTAAGCATTTTCAGTGTTTCTAAGTTATTGGTCTGCATTTGCACATTGATACTAAGGCCTTGCGCTTGAAACTCTCGTCGAATGACTTGATGTGTTTCGGTGTCGGGGCTGGTTAACACGCAGGGATAGTTAGAAAGTGTCGACAGCTTGAGTGCCGATTGGCCGGCTAGAACATGACCGTTACTCACCATAATATCCAGCTCATCGCGCCATACGGTTTGTTTGATCAACTTATCTGGCAAGGTTTTAGGCAAGGTAATCACGGCAAACTCTATGTCACCATGTTCGACCGAGGTATAGGCTTGATCAGAGTCTTCGAAGCGTATATTTAAGGTTACTTTGGGGTGCCTTAGATTAAATTCTTTAAGAATCGGAGGCATTCTATGCAAGCCTATATGGTGCGCTATCGCGACCGATAAATTACCACTGATATCTTGATTCAAGTTCGACGCATAACGCTGCATATCCTCGGCTTGATTCACCAGATCTTGTGCTTTAGGCAGTAACTGTTTACCGGCTTCTGTCAGACTAATTTGCCTTGCGATTCGATTAAACAATTGTGTCCCAAGCTCATCTTCAAGAGATGCGACTCGTTTACTGATTGCTGGCTGAGTAACAAAGAGCTGTTCTGACGCTTTCGAAAACGACTCGTGTCGTGCCACGGCGATAAAAGCTTGTAATGCGGAAATGTCCAAAATTCTCTCTCATTCATTCCAAATTGGAATCGATATTATAAAAACAATGAATTTGTATTATCAATAGCATTTGCTATTATTAATCGCCTAAGCTTCAGAACTGATTCTGCAGCATTGAAATCATTGTAAACCCGCTTATTTGTTGAGGTATCTCATGGCCAAGACCATGTATGAAAAAATTTGGGACGCACATTTTGTGCACCAAGAAGAAGGCCAAGCTCCATTAATGTACGTTGATCGTCACCTGATGCACGAAGTGACCTCGCCGCAGGCATTTGAAGGTTTAAAAATAGCTAAGCGCCCTATTCGCAATAATCACAGTATTTTAGCGACCTTGGACCATTGTGTTCCAACCAAACTAGCCGATCGATTGAACCTGCCTGACCCAATTGGTGCCAAGCAAGTACAAACGATGATGGATAACTGCAAAGAGCACGGCTTGATCTTGTATGACATGAAGAGCAAGAACAACGGCATTATTCACGTTGTTGTGCCTGAACATGGTTTCGTTCACCCAGGTATGACCACGGTATGTGGCGACTCACACACCGCACCACATGGTGCCTTTGGTGCATTGGCATTTGGTATCGGCACCTCTGAAGTTGAGCATGTAATGGCCACTCAATGTTTACCGCAATTAAAGTCGAAAACGATGCTGGTTAAAGTTGACGGTAAATTGTCAAAATTTAGTACCGCTAAAGATATCGCCTTGGCAATCATTGGCGAAATTGGTACCGCCGGTGGCAATGGCTATGTGATCGAATATGCTGGTGAAGCAATTGAAGCGCTGTCAATGCAAGGCCGTATGACGCTTTGTAATATGGCAATCGAGTCTGGCGCGCGTGCCGGTTTAGTTGCGCCGGATCAAAAAACCATTGATTTCTTAGAGGGTAAAGAGTTTGCGCCAAAAGGCGAATATTGGGATCGAGCGGTTAACTACTGGAAGTCACTGCCAAGTGACGACGGTGCCGAGTTTGATTCGATTATTGAATTTCGCGCTGAAGACATTGCACCTCAAGTTACTTGGGGCACCTCGCCTGAACAAGTTGTGCCAGTTGACCAATACGTTCCGGGCCCAAGTGATTTCGACAACGAAGGAAAAGCCATAGCCTGTCAAAGCGCATTAGATTATATGGGTTTAGAGGCGGGCACTAAGATGACCGACATCGAGGTCGATTTCGTCTTCTTAGGGTCATGCACCAACTCTCGTATTGAAGATTTTCGTGCCGCGGCGGCCGTCGCTAAAGGCACTAAGGTGCCAGCGCGAGTTACCGCTATCGCGGTACCGGGTTCTTATCTAGTAAAAGCACAAGCCGAACAAGAAGGCTTAGACAAGATTTTTACCGACGCTGGTTGGGAATGGCGTGAGCCAGGCTGTTCAATGTGTTTAGCAATGAACGGTGACCAACTGAAACCAGGCGAACGTTGTGCCTCAACTTCGAACCGTAACTTCGAAGGTCGTCAAGGCAAGGGTGGGCGTACTCACCTAGTGTCTCCGGCAATGGCCGCGGCTACGGCAGGCGCAGGTCGTTTCGTTGACATTCGGCTACTCGAGAATTCCTAAGCAGTAGGGAATTGTAAGCAGTAGCAACTGAAAGTAATAAGCATTAGGTAAATAAGCATCATGGAAAAATACACAAACCACATCAGCGTTGCGGCGCTGATGAATCGTAGCAACGTTGATACCGATCAAATCATTGCTAAACAATTTTTAAAGAAAGTTGAACGCACCGGTTTTGGACAGCACTTGTTTCACGACTGGCGTTTTAACGAAGACGGCACAGCGAACCCTGAATTCGAACTTAACAACCCAAAGTTTGACGGCGCTAAAGTGTTAGTTGTCGGCGACAATTTTGGTTGCGGATCATCTCGCGAGCATGCACCGTGGGCGATTGATGACTATGGTTTCAATACCATTATCTCAACCAGTTTTGCCGATATCTTTTATAACAATTGCTTCAAAAATGGCATTTTGCCAATTGTTGTTGATGCCGATACTCTAAAACAATTAATGGCCGAAATTTCAGCCAATCAGGGTGTCGCCTTCAATATTGATTTAGAGAACCAAGAAGTATCCACTCCTGGCGGTGTCAGTGTAGGCTTTGATATTGATGGTTTTCGTAAGCACAATTTGCTTAATGGCTTAGACGATATTGGTTTAACGCTAGCGCAAACGGATAAAATCGATATTTATGAAGTCAAGCATAAGGAAATGTTTCCGTGGTTATGGGCATCTTAAAGTGATATCTAACTAAGCAGAACAAGGGCAACTTAGGTTGCCCTTGTTTGATGCTCGATAGGCTACTAATTAGAGCCGTAAATACTTTTATTTATTAAATAAAACTCGATATAGTGACAAGCTACCAAAAAGAGAACTCTCAATGTCCCAAAACTCGCTACAGAAGCAACAAACTAAGCGAAAAGTCAGCCTTATGGATACCACTCTGCGTGATGGTGAGCAGACTCAAGGCGTGTCCTTTGCGCCCGCTGAAAAGCTCAGCTTAGCGCAGGCATTACTCGGTCGCTTAAACGTCGACCGTATTGAGGTCGCATCTGCTGGTGTTTCACAAGGTGAACAAGAGGCGGTCAAGAAAATTAATAGCTGGGCAGCGAGCAATGGTCACCTGCATAAGGTTGAGGTGCTTGGTTTCGTTGATCTAGATCGCAGTGTCGATTGGATCACTGGTGCCGGCGGTAAAGTAATTAACTTACTCGCCAAGGGCAGCGAGAAACATTGCCTAACTCAGCTACGCCAGCAACCTGAACAACATATAGAGCGTATCAAGCAAACCATTGAATACGCACATTCGCAAGACGTAGCGGTAAATATCTATCTCGAAGACTGGTCAAATGGCTATGTCGATTCACCTAATTACGTGTACAACTTCGTCGAGTCTTTGCGGCACTGCGGAATTGACCACTTTATGTTGCCCGATACTTTAGGGGTGATGTCGCCGAGTGAAGTAAGCACGGCCATTAGCGATATGGTAGCGCGCTTTCCAGAATTGAATTTCGATTTTCACCCACATAACGATTATGGCCTTGCCACCGCCAATGTTATGGCCGCAGTCGATGCCGGCATTAACTCAATTCATTGCACTATTAATTGTTTGGGTGAGCGCGCCGGCAATGCATCACTGGCCGAAGTATCCGTAGTGCTGCGCGACAAAATGAATATTGAGCTGAACATCAACGAAAAACATATTGTCGATATCAGTCAGATGGTTGAAAGTTTTTCTGGTAAGTTCGTTGCCGGTAACGCCCCGATTCTAGGTAAAGACGTGTTCACCCAAACCGCGGGCATTCACGCTGATGGAGATAAGAAAGGCAATTTATACGTGACTAAGCTCTCACCAGAGCGTTTTGCTCGTAAGCGCAAGTATGCTTTGGGCAAGCTTGCCGGCAAGGCATCACTTGAGAATAACTTAGATGAGCTTGGTATCAACTTGAGCCCTGAAGATCAGAAAAAAGTACTCAAAAAAGTAATCGAATTGGGCGACTTAAAACAAATTGTTACTTCGGAAGACTTACCCTTTATCATTGCCGACGTACTCGAGAGCCGTGACTCTCAGCGTATAGTATTAGTCGATTGCAAAACATCCAGTCAACTTAATGGTGAATCGGAGACCAGCTTAGTTATTAGTATTGACGGCAAAAGGCATGCCGAGACGGGCAAAGGCAATGGTGCGTATGATGCTTTTGTTGATGCTTTAGACGATATTTTAGCTGACTACCCAGAGCTAAATCGCCCCAAACTTCTCGATTACCAAGTTCACATCCCCAAGGGCGGAAAAACCAACGCACTGACCGAAGCCAGTATTACTTGGGAGTTAGAAAACGGCCGTAGAATGACGACTCGCGGGGTTGATTCAAACCAAGTGGTAGCGGCTATGTATGCCACGTTAAAAGCGATCAATGCAATCGCCAAATAAATACCCTAAACTAAGGTGACCCCTGCAATCGAGCTAGCGACTAAAGCTAACGTTGCGTTTACCGTGCACCAATACCAACATGACCCAAATGGCGAGTCGTATGGTGATGAAGCAGCCACTACTCTTGGTATCGACCCACAGCAAGTTTTCAAAACCTTAGTAGTAGAGCTTAATACCGGAGAGCTGGCGGTCGCTATCGTCCCAGTTAGCGGTTCATTGAGTCTTAAAGGTATCGCGGCTGCGGCAAATGCGAAGAAAGCTCGCATGGCCGACAAGCTTAAAGTTCAACGAATTACTGGCTACGTACTGGGTGGTGTCAGCCCGATCGGCCAACGTAAGCGCTTAACCACTATCATCGATAAGAGTGCCAATAACTTCGACACAATATTTGTAAGTGCTGGCAAACGCGGTCTGGAAATCGAGTTAAACGCCAGCGATCTGGCGATCTTAACAGGGGCTACTTTCGCGACAATAGCCGCCGCATGACGGCGTCATCGAAAGGCCTATTACTAGGCTTCATTGCGGTTGTTATGTTCGGCCTTACGTTACCGATTACTCGATTCATTTCGCCGTATTTTGAGCCTGTTTTCATTGGCTTGGGCCGCGCCGCATTAGCCAGCCTATTCGCGGCCTTTTTTCTACTAGCCTACAAGGCGGCTTTTCCCTCATATGCTCAGATCAAACGCTTGCTGGTTGTCGCGCTAGGAGTGGTGATCGGCTTCCCCGTTCTATCCGCTTGGGCAATGCAGAGTTTACCCGCCTCACACGGTGGGGTGGTTCTTGCTATTCTGCCGCTAGCAACCGCCGCCGCTAGCCGTTTGGTAAGTGATGAACGACCCTCTATAGGTTTTTGGTTAGTTGGCTTGGTCGGCAGCGCGCTAGTAATAATTTACTCATTACTGCAAGGTGGCGGCATATTCCTGTTAGGTGATTTAGCCCTTTTTGGGGCGATTGTTAGTGCTGCTTTTGGCTATGCGGTGGGCGGTAAGTTAGCCAAAGAAATCGGCGGATGGCAAGTAATTTGCTGGGCCTTGGTTATCGTCTTTCCAGTGATTATTTTGCCCACGCTTTACTATGCACCAAGTCAAATTCACACTCTCGGTGCACCGGTGATTTTAGGGTTTCTATATCTGACGTTAATCAGTCAGTTATTTGGATTTTTTATTTGGTACAAAGCTATGGCCATTGGTGGCGTCGCTAGAGTAAGTCAGATACAGTTAATTCAACCATTCGTGACTCTTTTAGTGTCAGCTTGGGTACTGGCGGAATCGGTTGGCCATCAATCCTACATTTTTGCGGCTGTTGTTGTTGCCATTGTTGCGGTTGGTAAACAAATGCCGGTTTACTCTGAACATCACACTAAATAACATTACTCAAACAGACACTGACTTATGAGCGCACTTACCATTAGACCCGCCACGATCGACGACGTAGAACAAATCATGCAATTCGTAATCGACCTCGCTATCTACGAAAAAGAACCAGAGGCCGTAGTCGCTACCCCACAACATTTCCGCACGGCGTTGTTCTGTGACAACCCTCAGGTCCACTGTTTAATCGCTGCATCTAATGGCAAGGCTATCGGCTTCGCACTTTATTTTTTCAGCTTCTCAACCTGGCTTGGTCAACATGGCATTTATCTCGAAGACCTTTACGTGACACCAGAAACCAGGGGCATTGGTGCGGGTAAAGCGCTGCTGAAAGAATTATCAAAAATTGCGGTTAAGAAAAACTTGGGGCGCGTGGAGTGGAGCGTATTGGATTGGAATGAACCCGCAATCAAATTTTACCACGCCATGGGTGCCGAAGCTGAAGACGGGTGGAGCGTATACCGCCTAGCGGATCCAGCCCTCTTTGACTTT
>JAWUZB010000044.1:0-15638 GCA_034110505.1 Gammaproteobacteria bacterium | reverse complement strand
GATAGGTGTTTCCATGGAGATTGGTTCCTTCGCAATTTTAAGTACTTTACGAACTTTATCTTCAGGCATTTCCATTTTTTCCGCTAGCTCTTCAGGAAGCGCTTCACGGCCTTTTTCCTGAAGAATTTGACGAGAGATGCGATTCAGCTTGTTGATTGTCTCAATCATGTGCACCGGAATACGAATGGTGCGCGCTTGGTCAGCAATCGAACGAGTAATCGCCTGACGAATCCACCAAGTTGCATAGGTTGAGAACTTATAACCACGACGGTATTCAAACTTATCGACCGCTTTCATCAAACCAATGTTGCCTTCTTGAATAAGGTCAAGGAATTGCAATCCACGGTTGGTGTACTTCTTGGCGATGGATATTACCAAACGTAAGTTCGCTTCGACCATCTCTTTCTTGGCGCGACGAGCTTTGGCTTCACCAATCGACATGCGTCGGTTGATGTCTTTAATCTCTTCAATCGGAATCCCAAGTGCAACAACAATGCGTTTCAACTTGGCTTGCGACATGATGATCAATGCTTGATTGATCTCTATCTCTTCTTTGTTCTTCGCAGCATCTAACAGGTTTTGGTACAAATCTGCGTCGATCTCTGAGCTCACGAACATGTCGATAAATGCTTTACGCGAAATGCCGGCATCGGTTACAGCGATATCCATAATGGCCTTTTCATGACCACGTACGGTTTCAACTTGAATGCGGATCATTTCCCAAAGCGCTTCAATGATCTTTGGAACGAACTTGATTTCCATCAAGCCGCCAATAATCTCGGTCTGAATGTTACGCGCTTGCTTGCTATCAAAGCCGTGAGTATCCATGGCTTTGGCATGACGATTATGAAGCTTCTTCATAGACTTAAAGCGCTCAATGGCTTCGTCCATATCAGGGCCGGTGTCAACGGGCTTCTCCTCTTCTTCCTCTTCTTCGTCGCCCTCTTCTTTCTTTTTCGCTGCCGAACCAGACTGAACCGGGTTAGGGTCAATCTCAGCATTCGGGTCGATGAAAGCAACAAGCAGATCAGTTAAACGCATTTCTTCTTTTTGAATTGCTTCAAAATAATCAAGAATGGTTTGAATTGCTGACGGACAAGCGGCCATTGCTTCGGTCGATTGGCGAATGCCGTCTTCGATACGTTGGGCTAGATTGATTTCGTCTGCACGAGTCAGAAGATCTACGGTGCCCATCTCGCGCATGTACATACGTACAGGGTCGGTAGTTCGTCCGAACTCACTTTCGACCGCGGTGGCTAAAACAGCATCGGTATTATCGTCGTCTTCTTCAGCTTCTTTATCCGAAGCAGCTTTATGCAAAAGGGTGTCTGCATCCGGCACGGCATCAAATACATCAATGCCCATGTCGTTGATCATGTTTACCACTGATTCAATTTGATCAGTGTCATTCATGTCTTCCGGAAGGTGGTCGTTAATCTCCCTATAGGTTAAAAAGCCTTGCTCTTTACCTTTTAAGATTAAACGTTTTAATTCGGTTTTTTTGCTACTCGAATCCATTAATAGGACCTCATAATGAAACACGCACGATTTGCTAAAGTATCAACAAACAACGCGGGAATATTGCCATTTCGGGGGGGAAAGGATTTTACTACGGTTAACTATCGACTTTATAACAAAACGATAATAAATGCGCCCTATTTCCACTTAAAGTTACTTCTTTGTGGGCTATTTAGTGGGGGCTAATGATAAGTTTTTCAACAAAAAGGGAAAGTTTGTTGCTGTCGCTCAATCTTGATCGGCAGAGAATGAGCTTTCTGCGCTAAAGAGCGCCGAGTATTTTAGCTAAGGGTTCATTTATAACTGGCTCGAATATAGGCCGTTAAGGCCTCTTTTCTAGCAATTTCATCAGCGTTTAACTCGGTTATCGCCGACCGTCTTGACAGGCCTTCAAGTTCTTGAGTAGCTTTGGTCACTTCGGCCGAATTGTAGTCTTCGATGATCTTGGCAATGGTGCCACGTATAAGTGCAAGCGCGTCATCGTCGAGTAGAGAGTCTAAATTGTTGTGCTGGTGGTTGGCTAGTTGCGACAAGGTGCCGACAAACGATCGTTCGCGATAACGCTCCAACAGGGTCGCGGTAGTCATAGAGGCGTTCTCTTCACAGGCTTTACGTAATTCATGAACCATGCCGATGCCGCGAACTTGCTCATCAGGAATTGTTTCTAACAAGGCAAATTCAGTATGCAGATTGGGATATTGAAGGATTAACGAAACGGCTCTACGCACAGGTGTTATGTAGGCAACACGTGGCGCCTGCTGCTGTGCTGCACGGCCTGACTTACGAAAGTTGTTACCTTTAAAATCTCTATTGCCATAGCTATTATTCGAATAACTTCCATTGCCAGTAAAATTAGGCTTGAACGACTCTTGCTGAACCGGTGGATCAATTCCTAATAAGTCATGCACACTCACTTGGGTTAGCACTGACAAGCGCTCGAGCACTAGCTTTTTTAAAACGCCGTTTGGAAATTTTTCTAGTAGTGGCTTTGCCAGTTTGCTGAGCTTGGCGCGACCATCAAGTCGATTGATATCGGCTTGTTTAGTCAAAGTGTCGATTAAAAAATCGGGTAATGGCGTGGCTTTTCTTATTAGCTCTTCAAAGCCGTCTTTACCTACCTGCTTAACCATTGTGTCTGGGTCTTCGCCATCGGGTAGAAATAAGAAGCTTACTTGAAAGCCATCTTGCAGTGATGGTAGTGATACCTCTAGAGCCTTCCAAGCAGCAGCTCGACCAGCTCGGTCGCCGTCGAAACTAAAGGTGATATTCGGTGTGTGTCTAAACAGGCGTTGTAAATGCATCGGCGTTGTTGCTGTGCCGAGGGTTGCTACTGCGTTATTGATACCCGCCTCGGCTAGTGCGACGACATCCATATAACCTTCTACTACAAGCACACCATCAGCATCTTTAATGCCTCCACGCGCGGCGAATAAGCCATAAAGCTCTGAGCCCTTATGAAATATTGGTGTTTCCGGAGAGTTAAGATATTTTGGATTGCCTGGCTGCGGCTCGGCTTGTTCTAAGACGCGGCCGCCAAAGCCGACCACGCGGCCTCGATGATCGTGAATCGGGAACATAATGCGGTGCCGAAAACGATCATAAGTACGCTTCTTTTCATTCTGGGTAAGCATTCCTGTGTCGAGTAGCGCTTTTTGTGCAGGCGCGGTGACACCTAGCGTCGACATTAAGTTGTCCCAGCCTTCGGGTGCGAAACCCATGCCGAAACGTTTAGCGGTCTCGCCGCTCAAACCTCGTTTCTGCAAATAGTCTACCGCTTCTTGTTTCTCTGAATGTTGGCGTAATTGTTTTTGATAGAACTCGTTAACTTCATTCATCAATTGATATAGATCAATGCCTTCAGATACGGTTTGTTTTGGCTTAAACCCTTGCGACTCTTCAGGTATTTCCATACCAGCGCCAGACGCGAGCTTCTCAATCGCCTCACGAAACTCCATGTGGTCATATTCCATCAAGAAGCTGATTGCGGTGCCGTTCACTCCGCAGCCAAAACAGTGATAAAACTGCTTTGTTGGCGATACTGTAAACGATGGGGATTTCTCGCCATGAAACGGACAACACGCCTTATAGTTAGCACCGGCCTTTTTTAGAGGCAC
The DNA here is from genome assembly GCA_034110505.1 of Gammaproteobacteria bacterium. Classification (GTDB taxonomy): domain Bacteria; phylum Pseudomonadota; class Gammaproteobacteria; order Arenicellales; family Arenicellaceae; genus Arenicella. The sequence goes on along the minus strand of JAWUZB010000044.1, from coordinate 12,006 downwards.
GTAACCGTCGATCAAATCCACCACATCAATGCGGTTTAAAAGTTGATCTATGAAGTATTGAGGGATTCTGCCAGCCATGGGCATATTCTAACCTCTTTCTTCTCGCGTGATCTATTTGATCACATGTTTGAAAGCTACTTTTATTGCTATCGCTGACTCAAACCTCTCATTTCAATAATGAAAAAATCGCTTGGTTAAGTTGCTAAGGCTGCAAAAGAATAATGATGCCGGTTTGCACACAGTTCATTTAGATTGATTTAGTCAATCTAGACCAGTCCTTGATTCGCAAGAACGCCAATCTACGGGCTTTTAGCTCGTAATCAATGGGTATCAATGCGTATCAATGAGTGAGCTAAAGCCAAAGTTAGATTACACTGCTCAAATGATAGACAAACCCTTGGGTGAATGTTGGTGAATAAAAAGCTTCTTTGCACTTCTACATTACTTTATGGATGTTTCAGCGCGTTATTGATGCTTGCCAGTGTTGGCCAAGCACAAGATAATGTTTTGACCGTCGAAGCTAGTTCCATTGTGCCTGCAGTCACGGATAGCGCAGTTGAAGTTGTGCCGGTCAAAGACAAGCGCGAGCTGCCAAAGTTGCCGACAGCGGTAAACGTCGATTTAAAAGACGTTGTTGATCAGTCCGAAAAAATAATTCCCGCCAAGACGGCCTTGCCGATAGAAGCAACGTCAACGGTATCTCCGGTTACCGATAGCAATGTTGAGGTTGTGCCAGCAAAACCCAAGCGCAAGAAGAAAAAGTTACCGAAAGCGGTAAACGTCGATCTTAACGACGTGGTCAATGAGCCTGATGAGCTAACGCCAGTCGCGAATGTTTTGCCAAATTTTACGCTTGCCCCGGAAAGCAATTTGTTGCCGATTAAAGAGCAAGTTCCTGTTGAGCAACGGGTTGAAATAGAGGAGCAGGCGGCAATTGAAGAACAGGCTGCGATCGAGCAACAAGCGGCTTTAGAAGACCAGGCTACGGTCGAACAGGAGTCTGTGATTGAAGAGCAATCGATTGTTGACCAGCAAGCCGATGTTGAACAGTTGCTTGATCAAGTAGTTGCAACAACGGATGAAGCCCCCATAGCGAATTCAAAGTTTATTTTAGGCATGGAAGTCCCAGCTAATACGGCTACTCGTTTAACGTGGGTGCCCGAAAACAAAGCCGGCGGCCTTGCCGAACGAACGCCAGTATTAGTCGTGAATGGCAAGTCGCCAGGCCAGACCTTATGTTTGACCGGAGCTTTGCATGGCGATGAGTTAAATGGCATCGAAATGATCCGCCGGATTATGTACCAACTCGACGCGGATAAACTCACTGGTACGGTGATCGGTATTCCAGTGGTTAATTTGATGGGTTTTCGCCGTAACTCCCGCTATCTACCCGACCGCCGTGATTTGAACCGTTTCTTTCCTGGAAATACTCGTGGTAGTTCAGCGTCGCGTATCGCCCATTCTTTTTTTACAAAAATTATTCTTCATTGCGATGTTCTGATCGACATTCATACCGGCTCGTTAAATAGAACAAACTTGACCCAACTTCGAGCCGATTTATCTAATCCCGAGGTAGTGTTGTTGGCAAAAAAATTTGGCCTAGTCCCAGTGCTTAACAGCCGTGGCAACCCACGTTCATTGCGCGCCGCTGCTGTGCGAGCGGGCATCCCTACGGTTACCATAGAAGCAGGCGAGCCTATGCGAATGCAGCGTAAGGTAGTGGCCGAAGGAACCAAGGCGATTAAAACAGTGATGGCAAAAATGAATATGATCGGTAGGGTTCCAAGAAAGTCATCGAAGTCTGCACCAGTTTACTATAAATCATCATGGGTGCGCGCCAATCAAAGCGGCATATTTTTTAGCAATGCGCCGCTCGGAGAGCGGGTACTTGAAGGTGAGGTTCTCGGAACGGTGACTGACCCAATCACCAATAGACGCAGTGAAATACTGTCGCCTTATCGTGGTCGTATTTTAGGAATGGCGTTAGATCAGGTGGTGTTACCCGGTTTTGCAATTTACCATATTGGCATTCAGACACCGGAAGCTTTATTAATAGAAGAGAATCAGTTGGCGGAAGAAAATTTGAACAAGCAGGGGGCTAATCCGGGTCTGCAGCCGAGTGTCGAAGGTGTCGAAAATCCAGCCAAGGTGGACGTACCGCTGTATGATGTTTTAGAGGAGGATGAGTAGTTCGAAGGCATGCTATCGATGACATGCCTGATACTTTTGAACTGATGATCTGGTCGATTAGACTGGATTGAACGAAGCCCTAAAGTAGACCTGTCAACAGCGGTTCTGCCTAGCCCTCGTGGTCGCCCAGCATGCAACGTGCACTCGCTTCAAACTAAGGGCTGGCAACGCTTAGCTTATTGTTAAGAATTGTCATTAGAACTGATTGCACGATTCGTAAAAACTTCTAAAATAAGGTGATTGTTGGACAAAGTTCGAAGCAATTCCACGCACCCAATATTATATATTTGTCGTCCTGCCAACGATTGCCGCTATACTAATTAGAAAAATAATGACTCCTATTTACCGATCCTCCGTTTTTCTCGTGCCTTTGGCGCTCTGCCTGAGTGCCTGTGTTTCGCCCCAAGTAATCGACCCCAATAAGGTTTCAGACATGCAAATAATGTCCGATCGAATTGACTCTTTGAACGCCGATCTTTCTGAAAAATTTTTGTTAAATTGCGCTCAGAAAATCGAGCAACTAGAGCAAAAAGTTGAACCTAAAGTGATTACCAAAGTAGTCGAGCGCTGTTCAAGTCAGAACAAGAAAGCCAAAAAAAGACCGAAACAGTTAGACGGTAAACTGCGCATGGGTGCGGTAGAAAAAATTACATTGGTGAATGAGAAAGTTACTTATGCTGCGCGCATAGACACCGGCGCGGATTTCTCTTCTATAGGCGTTTACAATACAAAAACATTTGAGCGTGATAGTAAAAGTTGGGTTCGTTTTACGCTTGAAGACGTTAAAGATGCCGCTATTTTTGAATACCCAATATTTGATACTATTCGAATTAAGGTGAGTAGCACTGAAACGGCGGACCGTATTGAAATTAAGATGGATATCCAGATGGGCGATGTTAAATACAAAAACCAAATTTTAAATTTAGCTGATCGTAGCCATCTGGTGTATCAGTTGTTAATAGGGCGTAGTTTTTTAAGAGACATTGCGGTTGTAGATGTTAGCCGTAGGAACCTTCAGAGGTCTAATTAATCATGTCTGAACGAGCGCCTTTCTTTTTTCTCATTTTCGCCTTAGTGGCGGTTGGAATCTCCACCATATACTACCGTCATGTTGAGATGGGTGTGCCCCTAACAACGGGGCAGCAAGTAACCATATGGGAGGTCGAAGCACAAATTGCTTTTACCGGTGAAGAAGGCGCGGTTAACGCCCAACTGACACTGCCAAAGGATGGACGGTTTAAGTTAGTCGAAGAATATACCGCCTCGCCTGCCTACGGGGTTCATGTTTTAAGAGAGCAAATACCATCTAAGGTTGTTTGGAGCAAGCGCAAGGCAGAGGGTCGTCAAACTCTCTATTACAGAGGTTCATACAAAGAAGTTATGGACCCTGAAGCGGATGCTGCCCCGAGCAATCCAGTACAGGTTGAAGTCTGGGGCGAGCCTTATCAGGCTACCGCATCAACACTCTTAAAAGATGCCTATGATCGCTCCAGCAATGATGAGCTATTACTTCGTGAAATTCAGAATAGCCTGCGCACTCAGAATCAGAGTGTTGCCTTATTGTTAACCCGTTACACGCGGTCTGACGTTTTTGTGCATCTACTACAAATGGCAGGTGTGCCTTCTAAACGAGTCGGTGGCTTGGTGTTAGAAGACAGTCGTCGCAATCAATCGTTGATACCTCTAGTGCGTGTGTACGTAGATAAGCGGTGGGAGCTGTTTGATCTAGAATCATCTGGCCTAGATCCTGAATTGCCAATTCTGATTTGGTTACAGGACTCGCCTTGGCTGCTCGACGTAGAGGGCGGTAGCAACTCAAATATTTCATTTTCTATAAGCCGAATCACAAAAAGTGCGCTGCAGGAAGCGCAGAGTTTATCCGCCGAAGCCGACCTATTTAACTCTGGTCTCTATAACCTACCTTTGGCCGAACAAAATTTGTTTAAAGGAATATTGCTACTGCCAATCGGTGCATTGGTGGTGGTCTTCTTACGAATCATTATTGGCTTGAAATGCAGCGGCACGTTTATGCCTATTCTGATTGCTACGTCCTTTATTCAGACAGAATTACTCAATGGGGTTGTCGGATTTCTGTTGATTGTATCCACTGGATTGGTGATTCGATCCTACTTATCGCGCCTTAACTTGCTGCTGGTGTCGAGGATATCAGCGGTGGTGATACTGGTGATTGGTATTATTACTCTGTTCACCATTATTGCCTTTCGCTTTGGTCTCACCGATGCGCTGACAATTACCTTTTTTCCGATGGTTATCATGGCTTGGACCATAGAGCGCATGTCGATACTATGGGAAGAGGAAGGCGGCAAGGAAGTATTGGCTCAAGGTGGCGGCAGTCTGCTCGTCGCGGTAATCGCGTACTTGATGATGGATAATGCCTTGATTCGTCACTGGGCGTTTAATTTTCTTGGCGTGCACGCATTAATTATGGCCGCCGTATTACTGATGGGGCAGTACACAGGATACCGTTTGTTCGAGCTAAGGCGTTTTAAGCCAATGGAGGATTATTAATGGCCGGGCTGTTTAACCTAGCAAGCCCGTTTAAACTTCGTGAGCGCGGTGTCATGGGAATGAATAAGCGCAATTTTTCATATATTTCGCGTTATAACCAGCGAAAATTCTTCCCTAACGTGGACGATAAACTGAAGACTAAGGTGCTGGCGCTGGATTATGGCTTGGCCGTGCCTGAGTTACTTGGAGTGGTTCGCTACCAGCATGATGTAGGAGAAGTCTCTAACATACTCGATCAACACCAAGGGTTTTGTATCAAGCCATCTAAGGGCAGTGGTGGCAAAGGTATTTTGGTGATAATCGGGTCGGACGAAAAAGGCTATAAAAAGGCCAGCGGTGATTACGTTTCATACGATTATATCGTACGCCATCTTACTAACATTTTAGCGGGTCTATTCAGCTTAGGCGGAGCCGCTGATGTTGCAATGATTGAAGCGCTAATCGAATTCGACCCCGCATTTACCGGGTTGAGCCATGAAGGTGTGCCTGATATTCGAATCATTGTATTCAAAGGATATCCTATGATGGCGATGCTCAGGCTGGCCACTCACGCCAGTGACGGTAAGGCAAACTTGCATCAGGGAGCTGTTGGGGTAGGCATTAACATTGTCGACGGATCTGCTATTGCCGCGGTCCAATATAACCGCCCGGTGAGCACTCACCCGGACACCGGCAGAGACCTTTTGGATATCACAATAGAAGGCTGGCAAGAAATGCTGCATTTATCAGCCAGTTGCTATGAAATGTCAGGCCTTGGGTATCTCGGCGCGGATGTGGTACTCGATCGCAATCGTGGACCGATGATTTTGGAACTCAATGCACGACCTGGCTTGGCAATACAAACCGCCAATCGTATGGGCATGTTGCCGAGGTTGCAGGCAATCGAAGCGATAGGCGGAAGGCGTGGGCCAAGTATTGAACAACGCGTCGAATTTGTCGTTAATAACTTTAACTAGAAATCAAACCTATCGGCCAATTAGGCCTGACAAGGTTGGCTATTTTTGTTGAAATTAAGTGCCGGTAAATTTGGCTTCTCGGCGCTCAACGCGAGCGTTGATGCCTTCGATAAAATCAGTGCTGGAAAATAATTTTTGTAGCGCCGCATTCTCACGATCAAGTGCCTCGCTGACCGCGGCAACTAAAGGTTCATTGAGTAATTTTTTAATTTCAGATATCGCCAGAGCAGCGCCTTCAGGCGGGCATAATTTGCGCGCTTGGTCTTTTGCGTAAGTGAGTAGATCAGCATGTGCTATAACCTTGTTTGCGAGTTTTAGTTCAACTAGTTTTTCTGCATTAATAACCTCAGCAAAGAACATGATTTCCTTGGCTTGGTGTAAACCCATCAAACGTGGCATTAATAGTGACGACGCTAGTTCCGCGGCAATACCCAGTTTGGCGAAGGGTAACCTTACCCAAGCGTGTTCAGATACGTATATTTGGTCCGCACCCGCGAAGGCCATGGTAAACGCTCCGCCGATAGCAAAACCATTAATAGCGGCAATGATCGGCTTAGGACACTGAAACATTTTGAGAGTGGTGCGCTTTTGTGCGATGTCACTGGTGTCGATCTCGAGCAGAATTTCTTTAGGCACTCCTTTTAGTGCATCTGGACTAAAATAGCCGCCGCTGCTAAAGGCTTCCTTGCTCTCATCGGTAGAATCTGCATCGACCGCTCCGGTAATCACCATCGCGTAGGCTAAGTTGTCTTTCTCGTATTCATCAATCGCATAATAGATTTCCAAAAATGTCAGCATGCTCAAAGCATTCTTTCTCTTCGGCGTATTTAGAGTCAAAGTGACAACGCCATCGCTGTCTTTATGGTAATCGATATCTTGAAATTGGTCTGGTGATATATTGCTAGCCTAGATTAATTAATTTGAATTTCTACTAGTAGTTTATGCCAATTCTTGTGAGTACGGGAGATACAAATTTTATTCCTTTTGGGGATGACCGAAGGCGGTAACGTCTACTACTGGTTTAAAATAATCATTTCTTTAGCGACTAGCGCCGCAGAAGGCAAGAACATTGTCGAGACAATTCGATGATCAATAATAACGTCATGTTTATGATTTATTGTTTGTTTGTTTTGCGCAATAGCACCATTTTTATTTAACTGGCTTTCGACTAGGAAAGGCAGCAAAGAACCTTCTTTCGCCCATGGTTTTGATTCTTCCGTTTGATTTGGGAAGCCAGCTATTTTTTTATTGTTGACGAGAAACTGTGCCGACGATAGAACAACATTAGCTAGCGAGCCGGCGCCATGGCCGGCGGCACCAATAACGCCACCAGATTCGTATACTGTTGCGATAATCGCTTGTAAATCTTGATTATTAGCGACATCAAATAATGGGCCGTAACCGCCGCCAATATACACACCCCAATATTCATTCGGGTCAACTTGTTTTGGGTTGAGAGAGTTAGCCGCTTTATTCATAAAACCCTCATATTTAATGGTATAGCTACTAATGCCTAATGGTTCCATCATGAATTCTAATGGCCCTCCATTTGGAGATGCAAAATCGACAGCATACCCATGACTTAAAAAAATATGATAAGGAGGGGCAATTTCCCACAGGTTGTTTCTGGCATCGTGTTTTTCAGGGTCGCCCATATCAGTGACATTCGAAGCTATAATGAGTATCTTTTTTTTGCTTGGCGCGGCATATGAATTAGGCGATAGAAATACCAGTGCTATGGCTAAAGTAGAGATTAGATATTTCACTTTTTTCCTCTATAGATGATTTGGTTCCTAGCTAAGACGCATTAAATCAGCAAAAGGTTTCGTTAAAGAAGATATAAAATTCTGCCGATTAAATATCAGAAATTCCGATCAAAGATTTTGATCAAAATACTTGGACATCATGGTGCGCAAATGTAGTGAAGTTCCTTCGCCTTCGACAATGCCATGACGCCGATTTGGATATGACATCATCTCAAATTGACGATTATGTTTGATCAATTCATTGATTAGACGCTGACTTCCTTGGTAGTGCACATTGTCATCTCCGGTGCCATGAATAAGCAATAATTTACCCTCAAGCTTTGCCGCATGAGTTATCGGTGAGAACGCTATATAGTTATCTTCGTTGTCGTCAAGCAAGCCTGAATATCGTTCCTGGTAAATAGAGTCATAAAGACGCTTATCTGGTACCGGCGCCAATGCCACCCCTACCTTGAATTGCTGAGGGTAGCGAAACATTAGATTGAGTGTCATGGTGCCCCCGCCTGAGTGTCCCCAGACGCCTATTCGGTCACAATCGATATAGCTCCAGCGCTCGCACATCGCCTTTAAGGCGTCTGACTGATCTCGCGTTTCCAAACTACCATCACTTGCATACACGCTTCGTCGCCACGCATGCCCACGAGGTGCTTTGCTGCCACGATTATCAATAGATGAAATAATGTAACCATGTTGTGACATCAACATGCTCCAGAGATTACCGTTAGACCAACTATCGTTTACAGTTTGCCCAGCAGGTTCACCATAAACGTAATGAATGACTGGATACTTGGTGTTGGCATCCATGTTTACTGGCCGCAAGATATAGCCGTCTAAGCGAAAGCCATCTTGCGCGTCAACGCTGAAAAATTCGAGCTCACCTAGTTTAAGCGAGTCTAGTTTTGTGGCTAACGCTGCGTTGTCTTCGAGCACATGATGTACTTTATGATCCGGTAGTGAAACCAGATTATAAATAGGTGGTGTTAGAAAGTTTGAAAAAGTATGAATCGCCCAACTAGAATCGGCTGATAATTTATAGCTATTGGTACCCGCAAAGTTAGCCGGCGTAACCTGCTCCATCTCGCCACTGCCGTCCAGCTTGCTACGATGCAAGTAGCGCTGCGACATATTGTCGGGCGAGGCGATAAAGTATAGCCAACCATTTTTCTCATCGACAGAGATCAGTTCAGTAACGTCGAAGTCGCCTGGAGTGAGGTCTCTATAGCTTTCACCGTTACGTGACACTCGGTAGGCGTGCTTCCAACCATCACGTTCGCTTTGCCAGATAAAGTCATCGGAATTTTTAAGCCAATCCGGCTCGATCATTAATTCAATAAAGGTTTCTTCGCGCTCGCTGAGAAATTCCTTACTTTCGCCGGTACCCACGTCAGCATAAAATAAGGTATTCGTATCTTGTTTACGATTCAACTGCTGAATAAGTAACTGTTGGCTATTGTTGGCCCAATCCATGCGCGGCACATACATGTCTTTAGCGTCGCCCGGCAACGCCATCCATAGAGTTTGAGTGGAATTAACAGCAACCACACCGATGCGGGCAGCGGCATTCTCCTCGCCTACTTTTGGGTAGGGAATGGCCGTCACTTGAGGGTAGAGGGTGTCGGTATTATTGATAATCAGAAAATCTTTTGCGGCATGGGTGTCTAGTTGCCAGTAGGCAATTCGCTGACTGTCTGGGCTCCAACGAAAGCCATCGCGAATGGAAAACTCTTCTTCGTAAGCCCAGTCGAACAGGCCATTAATAATAGTATCGGAGGCGTCGGTGGTGAGTGCGGTAATCTCGCGATTGCCAAGGTCTTGTAGGTAAATATTGTTTTGCCAAACATAGGCAAACTTTAATCCATCTGGGGAGAACTTGCCGAACATCATCTCACCAGCAGCCGATGGCTGGCCGCCGAGCTGCCAAAGATCATCGCTATTTAAATCGCGTACCCAATAATCCCCACGATCTTTCTGACGCCAAACATACTCAGCGTTGGTGTAAATTAAGATCTTCGATTTGTCTTCAGACCATTGATAATCATCTACCGTTAGTGACTTATCTGAACCTTTGGGTGTCAACTGAGCTAAGGGAATTAAAATGCTTCTAACTAAAGTGGCTGGGTCGTATTGCACAACCTCCTGGTAGACTTTAATGTCGTTGCCATGTTGGTCTTTTTCAAGTTCGGCACCTTCATAGCCTGCGGCGGTTTCTAAAGCACTATACCGTGCACCTTCATTGAGCCACCGAACCGTGCCTGGGTATTGCGGATTGTATTCCCAGTTTGCGAAAAGAGCTTCGTGAGTAAGTTGTGCAGCATCACTTACTACTTGAGGGGGAATGGAATGATTGTTTGGACTACAAGCCATAATTGTTAACTGCAACAGTGCTATTGGAAAAACTTAGTATAATCAGCTGAGACATTAATCGCTGATATTTTCTATTTTTTAGTTACTTCAGTGGGTAAATAGTATCGTAATCATGAGTCTTATTTAGCCTAATTGAATAAGTTTTAGGTAGCCGGTAGTTCATCTATCTGGAGGCTATTATTAACTCTTCGCTAAATCAATTTAGGCTGCTTCAAGCCTAATCATTAAGGTGAATTAGGGATCGATGTGCGCTTGTTATACTGCTTCGATCATGACCTTAGAAAACAACTTAAAGACGGTAGGCTTCTGGCTGCGGCTGGGGGTGCTTAACCATTCGATTGCGTTAGCCGTTATCGCGCTTGGATGCGCATATTCTGATTTTAGTTGTCAGGGTGAACCGATGAAGGACGCGTTGTCGCTCTATGCCTTCACCATCTTTACGCCGCAATTGGCACTCGAAGTCATCATTTTCATGGCGGTGTTCTTGGTTAGTAGCTCATTGCAGCAATTTCGTCAGAATTGGCGGCCGCTAGGTCTATTCGTTGGCACGCTTTCGCTGCTTATACTTTTCGCTTATTGGCGTTAGGTTAGTAGACTAAATTAAGGAAAAATAGTCTTTAGGATGACTTGATCATAATGCGTCAGTGAAGAAAATTGTCTACTTTGATACTCGCTGCTCGACCGCCGTGTAGCAACGCACATCATTCAACTTTATCGATCATCCTTCTGAGCATAGGTGTTCACTTAGCGATTACGCCATCATAAGTTAAAGACTTTTTCTAATCCTTGCTCTACTATTAATTGCCAATCTGCCTTATATCGGCAGTTAACCATTTGATAATGGAGTGAGCTATGGTTCGTCTTATGCTGGGGTTAATGTCCGCGTTGTTTTCGATTAGCGCAGTGTGTGCGCCACAAACGATGCGCATAGACTATTTTCATAGTGGAAATAGTCAAACAGAGATGTTCAGTTTGGAACAGATTGTGCTTGAGCCACTACCGTTCCCCGGCAACCTCAAACAACCATTTGACCTCACTGCTCGGGGCAAGTACATGTTTGTCGCGATTGACCCTAAAACACAGAAGCCGCTGTGGTCACGCAGTTTTAGCAGTATCTATGGAGAGTGGGAAACAATCGGCGAAGCCAAACAAATGAACCGTACGTTTCATGAGTCGCAACGGATGCCAAATCAAAGCAAACCGTTTGATTTCGTTATAAAGAAGCGTGATGAAAACAATAACTTCAAAGAAGTTTGGCGTATCGAAATTGATCCTAATGACTACCTTGTACACCAAGAGTCAGCCATTTATGCGTCACAAGTAATCGCCATCGAGAATAATGGGGATCCAGCGGAAAAAGTTGATCTATTAATACTCGGTGATGGCTATACTGCTGCGCAACATGAAAGCTTCGTGTTACGGGCAACCCAATTGTCTGAGGAATTGCTTTCGACCCCGCCTTTTAAGCAAAGACGTAGTGATTTCAATGTATGGGCCATTGCCCCGGCAAGCGCTATGACTGGAGTATCACGGCCATCCACCAACAACTATGTTGATTCGCCTCTCGGTGTCAGCTTTGATGCATTTCGCAGTGAGCGCTACGTACTCACCAGTGAAAATAAATCGATGCGCAGAATAGCTTCTTCAGCGCCTTATGATTTTGTGCAAATTCTGACTAATACTGAAACCTACGGTGGTGGCGGAATTTATCGGCTCTATGCTACGACCTCAGCAAATAGTGAATGGTCAAGCTATGTTTTTATTCATGAATTCGGTCATCACTTTGCAGGCCTGGCCGACGAGTATTACACCAGTTATGTGTCTTACCAATCACCGCAAGTACTGAAAGAGCCGTATGAGCCAAATGTAACAATCAATACCGACCGAAATACACTTAAGTGGCGTGACCTGGTTGATCAATCAACACCCTTGCCAACTCCTTGGCCGAAAGAAGCGTATGACAAACACTCTTATGCAAGCCAAGAGGTCCGCGCCCAAATGCGCAAGGACAAGGTTGCAGAAGCGCAAATGAATGCCCTCTTTAGGAGCGGCCAGACGATGGTCGAACAACTGTTTTCGAAAGCTAAATTCCGAGATTCTATCGGCCTATTCGAGGGTGCAAATTATCAGCCGGAGGGAACTTATCGTTCGCAACAGAATTGTATGATGTTCACCCGTAGCAACCACTTTTGTAAAGTCTG
>JAWUZB010000043.1:0-31736 GCA_034110505.1 Gammaproteobacteria bacterium | reverse complement strand
CATGGCAGTGGCACCCGGGGTGGCAGTGGGCCGCTTGACTCTGAATTGGGCAGTGGCGGTGGTGGCGGGGGTGTTTACGGCGGTGGCGCGGGATCTAGCATGGATCTTCAAGCTAGCGGTGGCGGCGCCGGTGGTACAGGTACTCTCGAGGGAGGTTTAAGCTCAGACGGCGGTGGTCAAGCTAGCGGTTTGGTGGTTATCTCGTTTGACCAAAGCTGCGATTAATAAAGATGAGACCTCAGCATAACTCGACGAACGAATAAAAATGCCTGTAATGCCTCCACTTTTTGTTGAAAAACTTGCCAATAGCTAGCTATTAGCCGCGTTTTCCGCCTCAATTGGGTACATTCCAAGCTATTTTTATTTCGTCCCTGAGTTATGCTGAGGTCTCAAGATATCTGATTTAAGAACTCTAAGTAAGCTTCGCTTACTTGTTGTGGGGCTTCTACATGTGGGTAGTGGCCAATTGTTGGTAGTTCGACTAAATGGTCTAAGCGGCCGTTTAATTGTCGATAACGATCGACTAAGTGTTTTCCAGAAACAGGGTCGACTGAGCCGTTGATTAAGCTGATTGGTACCGGTGAATCTTGCAGTGCTTTAACCCAACGAGTTCGGTGCTCACGCCTATCTAAAATATAAGTCATCAGGTTGTGAAATAGATGACGACCATCTTTATAATTAATTATTTCCCAAAATTGACGTAACTCATTTTCGCTCGGTTTGGTTTTTTCTCCAAAAACTTTCGAAAACGACTTGCTAAACTGCTTGAAGCCCGTGAGCTTATTAACTAACCGCCCCATAGAGCTGAGCATTATTTTTTGAATTAGTAAGGCTTTATGAGTCTCGGGAAACAGGCCTCCATTCAAAAAGCTACATGAAAGCCATTTGCCTTGCCCGTTGCCATCAATTTGTCTGGCAAGTAGTTCTTGTGCCACGCTAACACCGTAATCATGGGCAAAGACGTGGTATTCGTCGATTTTCAGCTGCTTGATTAACGAATCGAATAAATCAGCTTGTTTATGAATTGTGTAATCGCGTTTATTCGGTTTATCGGAAAAGCCAAAGCCCAGCATGTCGAGGCATACTAGCCGATGATCTTCCCCTAATGCTTGCCAAACTGCTTCAAAATCGAAGGTGGACGTAGGAAAACCATGAATCAATATTATGGTCGACTTTTTATCACTTTCTTGGTCAATAACAAAAATGTCGTTGCCGTTGATAGAGCGGATGCTTCCTCGATCAAACCAGGTTTGAACAGCGTTACTTTGAAATGTTGGTGCTTTAGGATTCATGCGGAATGCTTGCTCTTGTCTGTTTAATGGAGTTTGAGATAAATTGAACTTGACGTCAAGTTCAATTTATTTCAAACTCTAACTAAGTTAACTGAATATGCGTTATGAAAACTTTACCAACTCAAGAGCGGGCACTCATAAAACGTCAGGCATTAATCGATACCGCGGTTATTGGGTTCTCGACCATCGGTTTTGAGATGGCAACGGCGAAGTCGATAGCCGCCGCCGCTGATGTTGCGACAGGCACTTTTTACCAATATTTTGATAACAAGAACGATATCTTGCGAGTAATCGCCAGCTCTCGTTTCGAGGGTTTACATCAGCGCATCAAGAGACTTGAACTAAAGGCCGTTAATCAGTCTCCGTTGAACCCACTTAATGTAGAAGGTCAATTTCTTCAGACATTAATATTCGTGCACCAGTACCACGCACAAGACCCTGAGTTACACCAGGTGCTGGAGCAGCGACGAGCGTTAGATCCGAAATTACAAACGATTATGGATCAAGGTGAAGCGGTGTTGCGAAAACGCGTTCTTACTTTCGTTAACACTTTTAATATTGCCAACTCTGAGCTAGTTGCCGAAAATTTGTTCGCCATGGCAGAGGGTCTAGTGCATCGACTGGTATTTCACCCCATCAGCTACGATTCAACCGGCGGAGACCTGAAGGCGGCTCTCGATATCGGTGCAAAAATGTTAGCTAGTTATTTTATTCAAAGCCACGCTAGCTCTAGAATTAATCCAACAATTTAGATAATTAAACTCATGACCAATAGATTCGATACAGTTATTCAAAATGCACGCGTATTTAACAATGGAGAAAACCCGGTAACCGAAGACATCGCGATTAGAGATGGTCTAGTGGTTAAACGTGGTCAATCGATAGACGTGACTGGCGTTAAAAACGTTATTGATGCTACCGGTCTATGGGCTATGCCTGGCATGTTCGATATACACACTCATTATGATCTTGAGTTAGAGGTAGCACCTGGTCTGCCAGAGTCAACTCGGCATGGAACGACGTCGGTTGTTATTTCAAATTGCAGTTTAGGCTTAGCTTTTGGTAATCAGCGAGAAGATCAGACGGATCCGATTGTGGATTGTTATGCACGGGTAGAAAATATACCTAAGCCGGTGCTTCGTGCCTGTGCTGACAAGGTTACCTGGAACACACCGCAAGAATATATCGACCATCTTGAACAGCTCAACCTTGGTCCGAATGTAATCACCATGATTCCACATTCAATGCTACGCATCGAATCGATGGGTTTCAAAGCCAGTGTTACGCGCGACCCCACTCAAGCCGAGATCAATGATATGCAGCGTCTACTGCGTGACGGTTTAAAGATCGGTTATGCCGGATTTTCAACCGATTCGCTGCCGTTCCATTACTTAGCCAATCAACCTAACTGCCATAAGACAATCCCTACTCAGTTTGCTAAGTACGGCGAAATTAAACAACTTACTCAGGTTGTTCGCGAGGCCGGAATGCTGTGGCAAGCGCCGCCACCAAAAGACAGCCCATCTAAAGTTCTAAAAATGTTTCTTTTGTCATGCGGCCGATTACACGGCAAGCCGCTTAAGACCACCGTTGTAGCCGCCTTAGATGTCAGTACGACTCGCAATTTGATCAAGATGGCGCGCCTCCTGTCGAGGATGTTAAATTCCAGATTTCTTGGTGGCGAGTTTTATATGCAGGCTCTCGGCGCACGCTTCAAGATTTGGTCAGATGGAGCAGTGACACCGATTGCTGAAGAAATACCAGAACTACGTGCTTTGAACGAGACCGACCTAGAGGACCGGCCCGCGCGTGCTAAAATTCTTCAGGACCCTGAATATATAAAGGTCTTCAGAGCCATGTGGATGAAGGGTAAATCAGGCTTTGGTTTGGCTAGAGTGAAAAGATTGCTACGCCTAGAAGACTATGCTTTTGATCGGGATCTAGAGAGCATGACGATTGACCTTTGCCCCTTGAAAGACTGGGAAGGCATGACCTTTCAAGCGGTTCTTGAGCGCGTGCTTGAAGCACGCCGAGAGTCTTCAACCATTGAACTTAGTGACGCTGAGCAAGAAATTGTTTCTCGAGACTTTTTTTGGGTTTCTGATGAGGCTGATTTCGTATTGCAGATACTGCGAACTTTTGATACTCAAATTTCGTGGTACACGATTACCGCTAATCGCGATATCAAGACAGTGCGAGAGTTGCTGATGGACCCGAAGTTGTTGCCGGGCTTTAACGATAGTGGCGCCCATTTAACCAATATGGCATTTTATGATGTAAACCTTCGTAGTTTGAAACTGGCGTCAGAAGGTGGTGAACAGGATACTAATTACATGGTCAAGCGATTGACTAAAGACGCGGCTGATTTATTCGGCGTTGATCGGGGCTCAATTTACGAAGGTGATGTTGCCGACCTAATCCTTGTCGATCCTAAGCAGCTAGCAAACTACGATGGCGAAGCTAATGTTGAGCGTATCTTTCGAGAGGAGTATCAACATCCACAGTTGGTTAATCGTTCTGACAAGGTGGTTCCACTAGTACTTATCCGGGGCAACACGGCTTGGCAGAAAGATAAGTTTGCTGAAAACTTGGGTAAGCAAAAATTTGGGGATCTTTTGAAACCTAAGAGTGTTACTTAAGCTTTACACCATCCAGGCTACGGACTGACGATTAATGGATTGCCAGGTAGAACCTCGCAATCCATTAATTAGAAGCTAGAATTTTCCGGTCAGAGTAAACATTGCATTCAGTGGAGCTGCAACAGTTACTTGATGGGTGGAGTGAGCATTCGGAAAGTAAAGCTCGTCAGTTAAGTTCTCGATATTGACCTGAGCACGCAGCTTATCGGAAACATCGTAATAGGCCGACGCATCAACGCGCGTATAACTCGGTAGAACAGCGCTGTTACTATTGTTGATAAAGCTCTCATCTTGATAGGTTACGCCTAAGCCGAGGCCAAACCCGCTGCTTACTTGAAATTTGTTCCATACTGAAAACATGCTCTCTGGCAGTTCACGTGGGCTGAGGCCACTAGGACCATTTCGGCTTACTTGTTCACCCTCTAGGTTGGTGTAGCTGGCGATAGCCGACCATGAATCGGTGATTTGACCATTCAGCTGAACTTCGAAACCTGAAATTTCTGAGTCGATAACATCGAGTGTCGCGGGGTCATTGTCGGCCACTTGCGGGGAACTCTGCTGGTTCTCAAACAAAGCGGCGGTGAAGCTTAAGCCTTGATTAAAGTCCCATTTAATTCCTAGCTCTGAATTGTTGAATGTATCTGGATCAAGCTGGTCATTACTGCCATTAATGTTGGCAAATTGCTCGCCACTTCGAGGTAAGAATGATTCGCTGTAGCTGGCGTAAATCGAAATATTTTCTTGCGGCTTATAAATTAGCCCAAAGCGTGGTGAGATTTGATCATCTTTTCTATCGCGTGTCTCATTTGCTTTCGCGTTAAGTACATCAATGTCGAAGCTATCGAATCGAGCGCCGATGAGTACGTCGAACTGGTCCGATAGTTGAATCTGATCTTGAAAGTAGAGCGAGCTAACACTAATGTTTACACGGGTATCATCGTTTAAGTCCGAGAACGTGTAAGCAGTCGCTTGACCTGATGCATTAACCCCAGAACGGCCGCTTAAATTGAGAGGGCGAGTCGCGTTAAAAAATTCTCTATCGTCTATTGTCGTATCGAATACTGAATTTAGACGAAATTGGTCTGACGACGTGTCTATATATTCAGCACCAATAATAACGGTGTGCTCAATATGGCCCGTCTCGAATTCAGAGACTAAGTTACCTGATAGCACTAGATTTTGACGATCAGTTTCGTCAAAATAGCCATCAAGTTCTACGATGTTTGTCGCTTGGTCATAATTAGAGGCGTAAAAATTCTGATAGAACTTATTGTAATCACCATAGAAAACACTAACGTTACCTTTAGTCGTATCAGAAAAATCATGCTGTAAAGCCGCGCGGAAAAGATGAGCTTTTAGTCCAGATAAATTCACTTCGGAGTCACCAAAAACGATCTCTTCGAAGTCCTCAACAGGTCGACCATCGTCTCCAGTTGGAATGCCTCGATCAATAAAACGCTGGTGATCAGCATACTCGTAAGATAAGTCTAGCGTTGTGTCAGCGCTTAGATCAAATCGCGCAGTCGGATTGAATCCTATGCGCTCACCATCGAAGAAGTCACGGTGATTCTCTAAGCTTTCATACATCGCGTTTATGCGGAACGCCGATGTGTCGCTGGATGAAAAATTGTGATCAAGCTCAAAGCCGACTCCGCCGAACGTATTTAGAGTGCTCTTAAAGCCGGTGAATTGTTGGTCGGTTTTCGCTTTTTTCGATACTCGGTTGAGAATGCCGCCGGTGCCACCGCGGCCAAAAAGAAGCGCATTAGGGCCACGTAAAATTTCGATCTGCTCAACGTTATAAAGACCACGATAATATTGAACATCATCACGATTGCCATCAAGATAGAAGTCGGCGGTTGAACGAACGCCACGGAAAACCACCGAGTCACGATGACCTTCGCCTTGTGAGGTATTTACACCCGCAGTGTAGTCAATGATATCTGCGATGCTGGTGATACCTTGCTCAGTGATTTGATCAGCCGTGATAATTGACAGACTTTGTGGTACATCAATAATCGGCGTAGGAGTTTTTACTGAATTAATTTGATTGCTTGAAAGGAATTGACCTTCAACAATAACTTCATCTAGATCTTTGTTTTGTGCTGCAAGCACGTTGCTTAAAAGCAAAGCCGTAATAAAAGCAGCCGTTTGAGTTGTCTTCATTTCTCTGTTCTCTGTTCTCTTTTTATCTGATGTAGGGTTTTCTAAATTAAATGCTATGATGGCTGGCTTAATCTAGAGCTATTTATGGGAGGCGTTAGAAAGTTTCACGCTCATTTGTTACCAATTCAGCAACACTCGGGAAATATACATGACGTGAATGCAAATGACAATCATTATCATTTGCATTCACAGTTTTTCTGAGCTGAGTCCTTTGGTGTCAAAACGTTTACATGTAAACAGCCTGACTGATCGGATACTTTTGAACTGATAGCGTAATCAACGTCTATCACTCGTCTCGATGGAATAGGTATCAATAACGATCGGGCGACAAAAATATCGGTGGGTATAGGTGGGGGTACTCAGGCTTCAGGCTTGCCTTGGCATGCGCTGCATTCTCAAGAGGAGTGAATTCTATATCGCCGTAAATTAAAAATGTCGACTCTTATAAAATGCCCTGCCGATGAGGTATAGGGCCGAGGACGATGTATAGGGCCGTGGCGACGATGGCGCTGCTTGATCATGTCAGTTAAGGCCAACGAAATGACTTAGAAATTAGTCACTTATTTTATAAATGAAAAATCGCCTAAATTAGGCGACTAGTAACCATAGGGTAGGCCGCAGGTCTAAGAAACCTCAAACGGTGGTAATTTCTTCGCCACTTTTTGTTTTTTCAGGACCACATAATCCGGTAGACCATTGGTATAACTCGGGTAGTCTTCGCCCTGAATCAGCGGGCTCAGGTACTCTCGGCATTGTTCGGTAATAAAGAAGCCATCATCGCTGATATAGTTTGACGGCATTTTTATTTCAACATTCGCTACGTCGGCTAAGGGAGCGTGACCAATTTCCCAGGTGTAAGGCGAATTACTGGTGCGGACAATTGTTGGCATGACTGCGTTTTTTCCAGCAATAGCAAACTCGACCGCTGCTTGGCCAAGAGCATAAGCCTGATCAACATCCGTTTTTGAACCAATATGCCGCGCTGATCGTTGTAGATAGTCGCATACGGCCCAGTGACATTTGAGGCCCAGCTTATCTTTGATCAGGCCCGTCACTACCGGTGCAACTCCGCCTAATTGCGCGTGACCGAAGGCATCTCGAACACCAGAGTCGGCTAAGAATTTACCGTCGGCGGTGTGTGCGCCTTCTGAGACTACAATACTGCACTGACCCTTGGCCTTGACAGTGGCGTCTACTTTTGCCAAAAATGCTTGTTGATCAAAATCGATTTCTGGAAACAAGATAATATCCGGCCCCAAGCCACGATAGTCCGCGGCTAAACCTGATGCCGCCGCAATCCAGCCTGCGTGACGTCCCATAACTTCCATTACGAAGACCTTGGTCGATGAGGAACTCATTGACGCAACGTCCATAGACGCTTCAAGAATTGATACCGCGACGTACTTTGCCACAGAGGCAAAGCCCGGTGAGCAATCAGTAAATGGCAAGTCGTTATCAATCGTTTTTGGTACTCCGACGCAGGTAATGGGGTAGTTCATTGACTCAGATAGTTGTGAGACTTTGTAGGCCGTATCTTGCGAGTCGCCGCCACCATTGTAGAAAAAATAGCGAATGTTGTGAGCTTTGAACACCGCAATAAGGCGCTCGTACTCGGCTCTATGTTGTTCTAATGATTTGAGCTTATAGCGGCATGAGCCGAATGCACCGGATGGAGTCATTTTTAAGGCTTCGATATCGGCGTCACTTTCTAAGCTAGTGTCGATCAAGTTTTCATACAGTGCACCCAAAATTCCGTCTTCGCCTGCGTATACTTTATTGATGTGCTCAGGGTATTTCGCAGCGGTTTGTAATACCCCAGCGGCGGATGCGTTAATGACCGGCGTAACGCCACCAGATTGTGCATAAAAAGCATTGTATGCGGGCATGATCTTCCTCAACAAAGACAAGTAGCCGAAATCGAACAACCACGGCAACTAGATTGACAGTTAAATATTATTGCTAACGGCAGGAGTCGCTAGCCTCGCTCAACGCTAAGTATAGCTCAAGCAGTTTTGCTCACCCTAATTTTAGGTCGCTTGAGTGTATAATTAGCGACACTAAATCATATTTATAAAAGCCAATTACCAAATGACGAATAAAATTACCGTAATCGCAGTTGATGGTCAGCAACAAGAGGTTGAATTCAACCAAGGAGATAGTTTGATGGAGGTCTTGCGAGAGGCCGGCTATGACGAAATTATGGCGATGTGCGGCGGTTGTTGCTCGTGTGCGACTTGTCACGTTAAAATCGCTGACCAAGCGGCTCATCAGTTACCTCCGGTAGAAGAAGACGAAGAAATGTTGCTTTCAATGGCGGATGAATACGAGCTGGATAGTTCGCGCCTTTCTTGTCAGGTATCAATGGGCGAAGCGCAAAATGGCATGACGGTAACCATCGTCAGCCCTGATTAGAGTCTGCAATGGATCCTTTAACTCAAGGTGTCGTTGGCGCCGCTGCGTCACAATTGGTCTCGCGACGTGGTGAAAAAATAGCGGCGGGTGTGATTGGTTTCTTCTCAGGCATGGCGGCCGACTTAGACGTGCTGATTTCATCGTCGACCGATCCTTTGTTATTTCTTGAGTTTCATCGCCACTTTACCCATGCCTTGGTATTCATCCCTATAGGGGCATTGCTATGCACACTGGCTTTTCGAGCCTTATTTAAACGTTGGTTTAAGCGCAATCAACTCAGTTTTCAACGCACCTACCTATTTAGTTTTGCAGGCTATGCTACGCACGCTTTGTTAGATGCATGCACCACTTATGGCACTCAACTACTCTGGCCGTTTAGCGACATGAGAGTGGCTTGGAACAACGTCTCAGTGATAGACCCACTATTCTCTTTACCACTACTTGTATTGCTTATCTTGGCGATATCCATGCGCTTGAAAGGTGCTGCTTGGCTAGGGGCTGTTTATGCATTTTCGTATCTTGGCTTAGGCCTGTTACAAAATGACCGTGCTAGCGATGTTGCCGAACAATTGGCTCTGAGCCGAGGCCATGTACCGACCAAGTTAGGCGTTAAGCCCAGTTTTGCGAATTTAGTGGTGTGGAAGAGCGTTTATGAATACCAAGGCCGATATTACGTAGATGCAGTGCGTATGCTGGCGTCACATAAAATATACCAAGGTACGTCGGTCGAAAAGTTAGATCTGGATAAGCATTTCGGCTGGCTTGATAAAGTCTCGCAGCAGGCTGAAGATATTCAACGCTTTCGTTGGTTTTCGAATAATCACCTTGGATTGGACCCGAGTAATAATAACCGTATCATTGACGTTCGCTACTCTCTTATTCCGAATCAAGTTACGGGCATGTGGGGAATAACTCTAAACCCTTCTAAGGGTCAAACCGATCATGTCGAATGGTCGACTAACCGGCCTAAGGGGCAAGACGCTATGAATAAAACAGCCGAGCTGCTGGAGATGGTGATGGGTCGTTAATAGAGCGGAGAGATGAAACGGGTAGCTCCAATCGTACCTCGTAATTATCCATCGATGGTTGTTTATCCTAGCGACGCCTAGTGCGACCAGCTCGCCGACCTTTGCTGACAGCACCACCCTCAACACTTTGGTCTCCGCCTAATTGAGCTTGAGCCCCAGCGGTGACTGAACCGAGTATCTTGATAACGTCTTCAATTCTTGGTGTCTGGCCTTTTGTGTGCTGATCAATCGCGGCTCTCATGGACGCTACATGAGCCGGCGTTGTACCACAACAGCCGCCAATTATTCTTGCTCCAGAGTCCATTGCCATGGTCGCATAGGTCGCCATTAACTGCGGCGTACCGCTGTAGCTGATTGCGCCGCTTTTCCATTCTGGAATGCCGCAATTACCTTTTGCTACCAGTACTGGCTGCATGCCATTTTCTTCAGCGGTTTTACTCATATTCATAATCGCCGCGATAACCTCGGCGGCGCCGACACCGCAATTAGTACCGAACGCTATTAACGGTACTTCCAATTCTTTTTGCAGGTTCACTAGATCAGCGGCGGTAACGCCCATCATGGTGCGGCCGTTGGTATCAATGCTGAGCGTTAGTACAATTGGAAGCCCCGCTACGCTAGCGCCTCGAATAGCCGCATGTGACTCTTCAATTGATGAAATAGTTTCGATCCACAATACGTCAACGCCGCCCTCTTTAAGCGCCAAAGCTTGTTCGCTAAAAGCCGCTTGTGCTTGCTCAATAGATACAGTTCCGGCCGGCTCTAGTATCTCCCCAGTTGGGCCCATTGAGCCAGCGATGACAACTTCGCGCCCAGATTTTTCGACTTCTTCGGATAGGATTCGCGCGGCGGCAATATTCAATTCAGCGACGCGATCTTGACCGTCGTGCAGTTTTAAACGGTAAGCGGTACCGCCGAAGGTGTTTGTGAGTACCACGTCCGAACCCGCCTCTATAAAGCTGCGATAATGTTTGGCAATTCGGTCGGCATGATCGACGTTCCAGAACTCAGGAGAGTCGCCCGACTGTAAGCCCATTGCAAAAAGATTAGTACCAGTAGCGCCATCAAGCAATAACACTGATTTTTTTTCGAGTAATTTGAATAATTTGTTGGTCATGAGCGTTGGGATTTTATACCGTTGAAAAAACTAACAAGCGTCTTAAGGGGCCTTTCAAAACACTGTTTTCGAGGTCAAAGGATACCCGCGTTCGAGCGAAACTCAACGCATAAAGTTAAATAATTTAACCATAATCGACGCGCTTTTAATTTTTATGTACAAGCACGGTTATGAGTATTACGATGGTAGAGAAATTTGAATTTGAAGCCGATCTGAAACAACAACGAATAATATGGCGATACTGGTAAATAATCATGCTGGCGACACCCACTCATGGGTCGAAGCACTAGCCGCTCGCCTGCCTGAATTTGAGTTTCATAGCTATCCAGACATACCCAATAATGCCGATATAGAGTATGCGGTGGTTTGGCATCATCCACACGGTGACCTGATCAACTACCCAAATTTAAAGGCGATTCTTATATTAGGAGCGGGGATGGATCATATAGATAAAGAGCTCGAGCTACCTGATGTGCCGATTGTGCGTTTGCAAGACCCCGCTGTGGGTGACGAAATGTCGCAGTATGTATTGTACTGGACGATGCACTTTCAACGCGGCTATGAGCGCTACCGGCAACAAGCAAAAACTAAGCAGTGGCAGCGTTTTAAAACACCATTAGCTCGAGAATATCGAGTGTCGGTTTTGGGCGCAGGCGAGATTGGCCGTTATGTCTCAGAACGCTTGGCGCTGAATGGATTTGTCACGCAAAATTGGAGCCGCACTGAGAAGTGTATCGACAAAGTAAAAAGCTTTTTTGGTGACGACGGACTGAAAACCATGTTGGCCTCTACCGACACCTTAGTAAACTGTTTGCCCTTGACTGATTCTACCCATCATTTTTTAGGTGCAGAAACGCTATCGGTGCTGCCTAGAGGTTCAAACCTGATCAACATAAGTCGTGGCGCAGTGATAGACGATGACGCTTTGCTAAGGCTGCTTGATTGCGGACATATTGACAGTGCTGCACTCGATACTTTTAACCTTGAGCCGTTACCTGACGAGTCTCCCTATTGGCACCACGAAAAGGTATTTGTAACACCGCACATGTCAGGCGCAACTTATCCTTCGTTAGCCAGCCAAGTTATTGCCGACAATATTCGGCGAGTCGAGA
Source organism: Gammaproteobacteria bacterium (assembly GCA_034110505.1). GTDB lineage: Bacteria > Pseudomonadota > Gammaproteobacteria > Arenicellales > Arenicellaceae > Arenicella. The sequence goes on along the minus strand of JAWUZB010000043.1, from coordinate 19,970 downwards.
ATGGCCAACAACCATCGCCAATTTACATCAAGCCTTCAAACTAAACGCTCTAGATCAATGCGCCAAAAGACGTCATAGAAAATAGCATAGAGTTAAGTTAGTGTTAATCCGAAGGTCTTAAATGGGGGCAAAAATTCGTCATGAAGACCGCATCATATGAATGTGTGGAATGCCATCTTCTAAATACATGGCTGAAATAGTTTCGAATCCAAGGTCGTTATAAAACTTTTCTAAGTGTTGCTGTGCGCCGATTTTAATTGCTTGATGAGGATACAATTTTGCCATTTCTAGCAAAGCCACTTGCATCAACGACAACCCAAGTTTAAGGCCACGGGCTCTCGGAGACACGACCACTCTTCCGATCGAGGCTTGGGGGTAACTTAATCCAGGCTTGATTAGCCGTGCATAGGCTACCAGCTCGCCGTTATGATTGTGGCCGCATAAGTGCATGGCGAGCAAATCAAGTTCATCAATATCCGGGTAAGCGCATTCTTGCTCGACCACAAAAACCTCTTGTCTAAGCGCCAAGAGATCAAACAACTGGCGAGTTTCTAGGCCCTTAAAAGAGTGAGTTTTCCAACTTAGTTGCATCGGTAATTGTATCTCTTAACTATTAACAGTGATCGGCTTAAGCATTATAGCCAAACGGGTCGTCAATTGAGTGAGATGGTGTGGTAAACCACTTTGGCCCTGTTTCTGTCATGTAGAAGTGATCTTCGAGGCGAATACCGAATTCACCAGGGATGCAGATCATCGGTTCATTACTGAAGCACATACCAACCTCAAGTGGAGTGGTGTCACTGGATACCAAATAGGGCCACTCGTGTATATCTAAGCCAATACCATGGCCAGTTCGATGCGGTAAGCCGGGCGTTGCATAGCCAGGGCCGTAGCCTTGTGTTTCGAGATAGCCTCTTGCGGCATCGTCTACCGTTCCACAGCCATGGCCTAAGGTAGCGGCTTCGAAACCGGCTGCCTGACTGGCTTTTTCTTGATCCCAAACTTGTCGGTCACGCTCAGTCGGTTCACCGAACACATAAGTGCGGGTAATGTCAGAGTTATATCCATGTAATTGACAGCCGGTGTCAATTAGCACCATATCAGCAAGGCTTAAGTCTTTCGGGTTACTGACGCCATGTGGATAGGCCGTATCCTCGCCAAATAAAACAATGCAAAAATAGGAACCTTTGACGGCGCCGACGGCATGATGTGCTTGATTGATAAACTCGGTAACCTCTTGCGTCGAGATCCCTTCTCGTAATATTCTAGCCGCGCTTTTATGCACTTCAATGGTCATGTCTTTGGCGCGCTGTAACAATGCCAGTTCGCCAGCTGACTTGGTCATGCGGCAACCGGCGGTGATAGCCTTAGCGCTTACAAATTGTATATTAGCTTGTGCCTGTGCTAAACCATCGCTAATGAAAAATGAGCATGACTCGTCCAATCCAACAGTACCAGAGTCAATCCCCATATCTGCAAGGATACTGCCAAATAGATGGTAAGGGCTTTGATGTTCTTGCCAGCCGTTAATTTTGCCTTCTAGCAGTTGGTAGCCGTTAATAGTAGCGATCTCAAAGTAGGGTGCTATGTATTGCAGTTGACCACTGGCCGATAGCAACGCGCCGACCATTCTCTCACTCGCACCCCAGCGGGTGCCGGTAAAGTAATAGAGATTAGTGCCCGCGTTTAAATAAATTGCATCGACTCCGTTTTCTTTCATTAATGCACACGCCTTGTCGAGTCGTGCCTGAAATTCGGTTTTCAGAATCGGCTCTACGCCGGCCGTCATATTGCTTAATCTAGTTAATTCTGATTGGGCATCGCTGCCACCAACACCAATAGTCATGTCTTTTACCTCGGTAGGCTCACTACCTGTCATCTCTTTTAACTCGCGCTAAGCACGAATACACGTTATAAAGCCTGCTCCAAAACTTACCTCGCTTAGGAACACCTCTAGTGGCTACAAAACCAACCATTTACAAATTGAGGATTGCACTCTCTGACCTCGAACGCAACTACTATGACACGCTGAATTTAACCGTTGCCTTACATCCATCGGAGACTCCAGAGCGGATGATGGCACGGGTCATGGCTTACTGTATCAACGCACAAGAAGGGCTGAGCTTTGCTAAAGGTTTAAGTGACGTTGACGAACCTGATATTTGGGTTCGCACTATGGACCAGCAAACTAGCCTCTGGGTTGACGTTGGTGAGCCGTCGCATGATCGGATTAAAAAAGCATCGCGCCAAGCAAAGCAGGTAAGAATCTACAGTTTTAACTCTAAGTCAGATGTCTGGTGGGATCAAGGTAAGTCAAAATTCGGCATGTTGAAAGCTGAGATTTTCCGCCTCAATCATAATGAGATAGAGGCTTTGACTGAGCTACTTACACGCACAATGGACCTTTCGGTGACCATCACTGGGCAATCTGCGTACGTTGCTGGCGAGCATGGTGAGGTCGAAGTAAACTGGGAAATATTACAATTCAAAAATAGTTAAAACTATTTGAATCCAAATTGGTTTCATTTGCATCTAAAAGCTTATGAACGGAGTTAAAGCGTTTTCTTTTGTGTTTTTATCTCCATTTAATAGTCAGTTATCAGCTAAGTTGGTATTTTGCTAAACTTGCTTGACGCTGAATTTTTGCTAACACCAATTGAGAACGGATTATGGAACTTGCAAGATTTAAACCATTTTTGCTAGGCATCGGCATTATTGTCGGTGCTGTGGTTGTGGTATTCGCCTTGAAGGCTTTGAAGCCTCAGACTGAGAAAGAAGAAACGACTAAGCCGCCATTAGTGGTACGCACCGTGGCCGCCGTGCATAAGGAGCAAGTGGTGTTTTCTACTTTTCAAGGCGAAGTGCGTGCTAAAACTGATATCGAACTAGTTACCCAAGTTACCGGTAAAGTAATGTCCGTGTCAGATAAGTTCATCGAAGGCGGCGAATTTAAAGCCGGTGAGACCCTTTTGCAGATAGACGATGCTGATTATTTGGTGGCGTTAAAATCGGCGCAGGCCTCGGTTGCTTCGGCTCAAGTCGATATTGATATCGAACGAGCAACCGCTGCGACCAGTGCTAAGGAGTGGCTAGATCTGCAAGGTAAGTCGATTGAAGAAGCTAATCCCTTGCGCCTCAATAAGCCGCAGATCGATAGAGCAAACGCGCGCTTAGATGCGGCTAAAGCGGAATTGGCGGCAGCAATGTTAAACTACAATCGCACAAAAATCAGTGCGCCGTTTGACGGCCGTATTATGTCTAAGTCCGCTGAGTTAGGGCAATTTATGGCTCGCGGCTCGAGTATTGGCCGAGTGTTCGCTACTAAAACGATGGAAATTCGCATCCCGATGACCGACATACAAATTAGCGAACTAGGTTTGACGCTTGGTTATTCGGCTCGAACATCTGGCACTCAAGGGTTGCCGGCTACGGTAACCATGATGTTCGGAGCCGAGCAGCGTCTATGGCAAGGTTTTGTTAAAAGTGTTGACGCAAGTGTCGACAGCACCACACGATTACTATTTGCGACGGTTGCGGTAGACAAGCCGTTTGAATCTCAAGGCGAACAGTTTGTACCGTTGGTTCCAGGCTTGTTTGTTGATGTGCAGTTATCGTCACCGAATAAGCTCGCTGGTCTTCAGGTGCCGCGAACTGCTCTGCGCAATGGCAACCAAGTTTACGTTTACGACGATGACAAGTTGCGTTTTAAAAATGTTAAAACCGTTTATACCTCACGCGAGATGGTGATTCTTTCGGAAGATTCGAGTTCTCAGTTAGCCTTGGGCGATAGCGTTATTACATCGCCGGTGCCAGGTGCCTACGAAGGTATGCCGATCAAATTAACCGATGAGACTATTGCCGCTAATGCTCAAGTCGATAGCGCAGTAGCCGAACAAGCCCAGAGTCTAGAGTCGCAAATAGTAGCACCTCAAGAGCAAGAAGTAGGCGTCGAAGATCAACCTGCAGTAGAAGAAATTGTGTCACCTGAGTCAGTGGGTGGTAACGCCAATGACATCAAAGAAGCCGCTGCAGAGCAGGGCTGAAGCCATCAAACCTAAGCGCGCAAGAATAAGTATTTAAGAACAGGAGCAAGACATGAAAGGCATGATCAGATGGTGGGCCGACAATCACGTAGCCGCTAATTTATTGATGATCGCGATTTTAATTGCGGGCACGACTGGTTTCTTTAAACTTGAAAAAGAGATTTTTCCGACTATTCCGTTTCCAGGGATGCAGGTTATTGTTACTTGGCCGGGTGCCAGCCCTAAGGATGTTGAGCAACAAGTTGTCTCTCGAATCGAAGAATCTCTTAAAGATTTAGAGAGTTTGGATTGGGTCCGCTCGGAGTCTGCTGAAGGCTGGGGCGGAGTTTTTATAATGGCCGAGAGTAGCTCTGACTTTGCCTCGGTGATGGACGATGTTACCACCCGGGTTCAAGGCATTTCAAGCTTGCCCCCAGGCATAGAGCAACCTCGTATTACTCAATGGGTAACGCGAAATGAAATGATGCGAGTAGCGGTTCACGGAGATGCTGACGAAAAAACGCTCAAGCGATTGGCTGAAAAGTTACGTCGCGAAGTAGCGCAGCTAAAAGGTGTCTCTATTGTCGAGACGTTCGGTACTCGAAATGAAGAAATTTCAATTGAAGTGACTGAAAGTGCGTTGCGCCGTTACCGAATTTCGTTTGATGAAATAACCCGCGCGATTCGCGGTGCCTCAATTAACCTCTCAGCCGGTAACGTACAAACCTCAGGTGGCGCTTATACTCTGCGAACCGACAACCTTGCTGATACCGAGGTCGACTTTGCTAGCATTGTGGTGCGCCAGTTACCTGAAGGCGGTGTGATCACTGTTGGTGACGTGGCTACGGTAATTGACGGCTTTGAAGAAGACCAAATTTTGGCAACGCTTAATGGTGAGCCAGCGGTTCTAATTCAAGTGATGTCGAGCGAAGTGATGGACGTTGTCTTAATGTCTAAGTCGGTTAACGAGTGGCTCGAAAAGCGTAAAGAAACGATGCCCGAAGGGATTAGTCTCACCCTCTGGACGGATGCCGCTGTTGAATTTGAGTCGCGTATGTCAAGCATCGGTTCGGCTGCATTATCAGGTTTAATTCTGGTTTTTATCGTACTGTTTTTAACCTTGCGCCCGATTGTAGCCTTCTGGGTGTCGGCCGGTGTTGCGACCGCTTATGCAGGCACCTTTGTATTTATGCCGATGTTAGGCATTTCATTGAACATGCTCTCAACCTTCGCATTTTTGCTGGTATTAGGGATCGTGGTTGATGACGCTATTATTATTGGTGAACGAATTCACAGCGAAGTAGAAAGTGGTAATACTGGCTTGGATGGCGCTGCTGGCGGCGCCTTTAGAGTCTCAAAACCAGTTATATTTGGAGTCTTGACGACCATTATCGCATTCATGCCTTGGTTGTTTATCAGCGGCACCACCTCAGAGTTTACCCGTCAAATCAGTTGGGTAGTGATCTTGGCCTTAGGTTTTTCCTTAATCGAGTCACTGTTTATTTTACCGGCTCATTTGGCAAACATTAAGCCGGTTAATCCGACCAGCCGAATTGCTCGTATGCAGAACCGCATTTCCGAAAGTATCGTTTGGTTTGGAAACGTTAAATATGGAGCTTACTTAGAAAAGGTACTAAAGGCGCCGGGCATCACTTTTGTCGTTTTCGTTGCCTTCTTTATTATCGTTGCCTTCGGTATTATGGGCGGTGACTATGTAAGAAAGTCATTTAACCCTGAAGTCGAAGCATCCCAGGTAAACGTTGACATTCAACTTCGTGAAGGCACAACCTACGAGCGAGCACTGGAAATTTTGGGTCAACTTCAGCGTGCTCAAGAAGCGCTAGTCGCTGATGTTGAGGCAAACGCTGAAGAAGGCGAGAATAGCGCTGTAATCGAAAACTGGTACACGCGATCTCGCAAAGACAGTGTGATTGCGATTATGCGCCTAGCACCTGCTGAAACTCGAGCCCTAACGGCTAAAGAAGTCGGTATCGATCTGCGAGACCGAATTGGCGCAATTCCTGAGGCGAAAAGTGTTTCTGTTGGCTATAACATGGATAGCAATGGCGCCGACTTGGACATATCAGTGCGCCACCCGAACCTTGAGCAATTGCAGCTAGCGGTTGATGAGATTAGCGAAAAGTTACGTCAATACAGCTCGCTCTATGACGTCTCAAATAACCTTGATAGCGCTAGCGAAGAGTTGCGTTTTGATCTTAAGCCTGGTGCAGAACAGGTCGGTATTACGCTCGGTCAAGTCATGCAACAGGTTCGTCAAGCTTACTTTGGTGATGAGGTTCAACGTTTGCCACGCGCCTCGCAAGACGTAAAGGTTATGGTGCGCTACCCACAGGAAAGCCGCAATTCGCTTGAGAGCTTAAAGAATTTTCGAGTACGAACCGCTGACGGAAGAGAAGTTCCTCTGACATCATTGGTTGATATTTCATATGGCCCTGGATTAAAGCAAATTCGTCATTGGGACGGTTTGAGAGCCGGCCGAGTGCAAGCATATCTGAAAGAACCTGTGCTGGATGAAGTGATGAAAGACTTGGATGATACCTTCTTTCCTAAACTTGAAGAAAAATACCCTGGCTTGACCCGTGCCGCGGTTGGTGAGCAAGTTGCCGAAGCTGAGTTTGGTGCCGAGATAGTGGGCCTATTGTTAATCGCTTTTGGCGCGATTTATTTTCTCCTAGCGATGGCATTCAAGAGTTATTTTCAACCATTAGTGATTCTTATGGCGTTACCGTTCGCCTTTGTTGGAGCGGTTATTGGCCACTTATTATTCAACGTTTCGTTTTCATTGTTTAGCTATTTCGGTGTCATTGCCGCCTGTGGTGTTGTCATCAATGACAATTTAGTATTGGTCGATTCGTACAAAATCAATCTAGGTCGAGGTCTCAGCGTTGTCGACTCGATTATTAAGGCAGGGCGCTCACGTTTTCGCCCAATATTGATTACTTCAATTACCACCTTTGTCGGTTTGGTGCCGTTAATGCTTGAACAATCGAGTCAGTCGGCGTTTTTGAAGCCAACGGTTATCTCTTTGGCATTTGGTTTGGTGGTGGCATTCTTTGTGACGCTGTTCTTAGTGCCTGCATTATTGGTTTTAGGTGATAAATTTTGGAACTGGATGGGTAATGCTCTAAGTTCAATTCGGTTGCGTGCGAGCTATGAAAAAGCTAAATTCGATTCTCCTGAACTCTAATATTCGAGAGTTCAACACTAATCAACTTTAGAGAGCCAAATGAGCAAGCAAACTATTAATTTCCATGCCCGTGATACCAGCACGGGTATAGACCCATTATTTATTCAGCGTTGGTCACCGAGAGCGTTTCAGAAAAGCTCTATTGATGACTCAACAATGCAAAGAATAATGGATGCCGCCCGTTGGTCTCCATCGTGTTTCAACGCTCAGCCTTGGCGTTTTTATACCTCGACCGACAACACCTTTGACGACTTTCTAAACTTATTGGTTGAGGCCAATCAAAGTTGGGCGAAAGATAACGCAGTGATAGGTTTCTTGGTTGCTGAGAAAAATTTCGAACATAACGGCAAGGTAAACGAGCATGCGAGGTTTGATAGTGGTGCGGCGTGGATGGCGATGACGTTGCAGGCGCGAATGGAAGGTCTATATACTCATGGCATGGGCGGGATAAAAGCCGATGAAGCGGCTAAGTACCTTAATATAGACACTGATACAGCCGACGTTGTAATGGGCTTTACTATCGGTAAGCTGGCCGATTTGAGCCTGTTGAATGACGAGCAACGTGAAAATGAAACGCCAAATTCTCGCAAAGATTTATCCGAGATTTGGCATTCAATTTAGCTTGGTTTGATGGCGCTAAGCTAGTCGAGTATGGAGCGCACCGACGCTTCGAAGATGTCGACAATCTGCTCGACTTCTTCTTTGGTAGTTACCAATGGCGGTGAAAATGCGACAGAATCTACCGATGGAAGAGGTCTTGCAATTAGACCATTTTCATAGCATTTAGCGGTAATTTTGCCAGCAGTCTTTAAGCTCGAATCTAAAAATACCTTATTCTCAGCGTCTTGCATTAACTGCACTGCGGCAATCATGCCTCGGCCACGAACTTGGCCGACAAAGTTATCATTAGCAAATCGTTGATTCAGTAATTGATGAAAATAAGCACCGACATCAGCGGATTTCTGAACTAAGTTTTCGTTTTCGATGATGTCTAGGTTTGCCATTGCTACCGCTGCACCGATTGGATGCCCAGCATAGGTATAGCCATGTGCGAAGCTGCCGTACTTAGCTGAACCTTGTTTAATAACGTCCCATATTTCTTCTGTAATGAATGACGCCGAAAATGGGAAGTAGCCGCTGGTGAGTGCTTTAGCCGTTGTCATCATGTCAGGTTTGATGTCGTACACTTCGCTACCAAACCACGTACCTAAGCGACCGAAAGCGCAAACAACTTCATCGGCGATAAATAGAAGGTCATATTTTTTAGTAACCTTTTGAATTTCAGCGAAGTAACCCTCGGGTGGGGTGATAACGCCACCGGCGCCCATAACTGGCTCGGCAATAAAAGCGCCAACCGTCTCCGGTCCTTCTTTTAAGATCATATCTTCGAGTTGCTTTGCTCGACGCTTGGAAAATTCTAATTCGCTTTCGCCTTCTAATCCGTGACGAAAATAATCTGGGGATTCAGTGTGCAGAACCCCTTCAATCGGTAGATTAAAGTCTTTATGAAACGACGGTAGCCCAGTTAAACTGGCCGTGGCGATAGAGGTGCCGTGATAGGCCTGCCAGCGCGAGATGATTTTTCTTTTTTGGGGCTTACCAATAAGATTGTGGTAGTACCAAACAATTTTCATCAAACTATCGTTGCCGTCAGATCCGCCGCTGGCGAAAAATACTTTGGACATATTTTTTGGCGCTAATCCGAGCAAACGCTCAGCCAGTTCTATTTGCGGCACGTTCGACATGCCGGTAAACGTATGGTAATAGCTGAGATTAGTGGCAGCCGAGTGCATCGCGTCGGCTAATTCAGCACGGCCATAACCAACGTTGACGCACCAAAGTCCTGCGACTGCGTCGATCAAACGATTGCCGTCAGTATCTTGCAAATAAATACCTTTACCATGCTGCATTATCCGCGAGCCTGTTTTAGCGAACTCGTTGGCATTGGTCGAAGGGTGTAAGATGGTATTAGCATCAAGCTGTTTCAGGTCTTTGGTGTGGTTTGACATAAATGACTGCTAGCAAGATTAAGTGGATTAGATACAACAAAGTTAGCATAGAGATGCGCAAAGCTAAGCACTCATTGAGAATTCGATATATGATTCTAATGTGCCCAGACCGACAAATTAATCTGCGGAAGGGCTAAACAGATATCACAGATAATTGGGGATAGGACATGGCCGGCGTCAGTAAAATTAACAAAATTGATTTAAAGATACTTTCTATTCTTCAAACCAATGCACGAATTACAAATCAACAGTTAGCCGAACAAGTTCATCTCTCAGCGAGCGCCTGTTTGAGTCGCGTCAAGCGACTGGAAGCTGACGGCGTGCTAAAACGATACGTCACTGAAATTAACCTTGATCGTTTGGCACCGCACGTTGAAGCTTTCACCGAGGTCACTTTGGAGAATCATTCTCCAGACGATTTTAAACGTTTTAACTCGGCAATCGCAAGCGTCGCAGAAGTCACGGATAGCTACAAGATCAGTGGTGCGTATGATTACTTGTTAAAGTTTGTTTGTACCGATGTGAAAAGCTACAACACCGTTAGTGAGAGTTTAATCACCAACGGTATCGGTATCGCAAAAATGAACACCTTAATTATTCTTGAGCGAACTAAGGAGTTCTCAGGGTTTCCATTGGATCTATTAATAGATCTATAAGATTAATACAATGAGACCTCAGCATAACTCAGGGACGAAATAAAAATAGCTTGGAATGTCTCCAATTGAGGCGGAAAACGCGGCTAATAGCTAGCTATTGGCAAGTTTGTCAACAAAAAGTGGAGGCATTACAGGCATTTTTATTCGTTCGTCGAGTTATGCTGAGGTCTCACAATAACAGGCTTAATGAATTAACTCGGCGATAGCTGCCTTGTGCACTCATATGGCAATTCTTTGTGGCTGGTTTGATTACCAACTAAATCCATGCCGGCAGCGGTGATAATTTCTGCCTCGCCGCTGCACATTCGACGGCAAAGCCAATCTCACACCGCATATTATCGTCACTCGAGTTCGATCTTCAACGCCTAATTTCGCTCTCGCTATGAAAAAATGCTCCTAACTGGAGGATTGAAATGATCTTAGTAAGAACTGCCCGCGAATCTGATATTGACGGTGTGCTCGAATTAGCTAAACAAGCATACCCTGGAATGACCACTCTGCCACCTGAGCGTGCTGTTCTCGAGGCGAAGTTGAGTAACTCGGTTAAGAGTATCGAAAAGTCATTGGAAAACCCCAATGAAGAAAGCTACTTTCTTGTTATGCACGATACTGAATCGAACGCAATCGTTGGTACCGCTGCGATTATTTCTAGTCTCGGCGCGAAAGAAGAGTTTTATTCTTATAAGCTTAACAAGGTAACGCAAAGCTGCCGCGAGCTTGATAAACGAGTCACTTTTGAAACCTTAAATCTGTCCAATCATTTTCAAGGTTTTGCTGAAGTTGCGACCCTGTACTTACATGCAGATTATCGTAAGAATGGAAACGGTAAGCTGTTGGCACGAAGCCGCTACCTATTTATGGCGCAATTTCGTGAGCGTTTTCCAGACAGCGTGATGGCCGATCTACGGGGCTACTTTGATGAGCACGGTCGCTCTCCATTTTGGGATGCCGTCGGCAAACATTTCTTCGATATGAGCTTTGCTGATGCCGACCTTTACGGCGGAATTCACGGCAATCAATTTATCTCCGATCTAATGCCTAAGCACCCGCTGTATGTGAATATGCTGCCACAAGAAGCACAAGATGTGATTGGCCAACCTAATGTTAAGGGTAAGCCTGCATTGCAAATGCTTAAAAAAGAAGGATTTCGTTGGAACGGCCACGTTGATATTTTCGACGCAGCGCCAAGTGTCGATACTAAGATAGACGATATTGTCTCGGTTAAAAATAGCCATCAGGCTGAGATTATCGGCATTTCTGAGTTCGAACATGATGATAGCGCCATGATTGCAAGCAGCGATGTAGGCAGTTTTAAAACGGTTATAAGCACAATCTCAGTAGAGAAAGGCGGCGTGAAAATACCGCGAGCAACCATGAAAGTACTCAACCTCGAGCTCGGTGACCGAATTCGATATCTAATCGGGTAAACCCATGACAAGTCAAAACAGCTCAAAACAAGATAGCTATGAAGTCAATTTCGATGGACTGATTGGGCCGACGCATAATTACGGAGGCTTGTCTCACGGTAATGTTGCCTCTAAAAGTAATGCTTTAAAAATTTCGCAGCCGCGCAAAGCGGCGCTGCAAGGTCTTGAGAAAATGCAGACCAACCGTAGTTTCGGCTTGCAACAAGGAATTCTTCTGCCACAACAGCGCCCACACCTGCCAACGCTGAGAAAATTAGGTTTCAGTGGCAGTGATAAGCGGATTGTTGAGCAGGTATCGAATATCGCACCTGAACTACTCGCCAGTTGCTACTCGGCCTCATCAATGTGGACGGCGAATGCCTGCACCGTGTCGCCAAGTGCTGACTCAGCGGATGGCAAGGTTAATTTCACGGCGGCAAATCTCTCAAGTATGTTTCACCGCTCTATTGAGCATCAGTTTACGGCTAAGTTATTAGCCTCAATATTCAATAGCGACAAGCATTTTTCGCATCATGCCGCTTTACCGATGAGCAGCCAATTTGGTGATGAAGGTGCGGCAAATCATAATCGCTTTGCTAACCGCTATGGTGACCAAGGTTTACAGCTTTTTGTGTTCGGACGATATGCCTTTCGGGCAAATAGCGTCACCACTACAAAGTTTCCAAGTCGTCAGACTTATGAGGCCTCACTGGCGATCAGCCGCTTACATCAACTTGATGAAAGCCGAGTTGTGTTTGCTCAGCAAAACCCTAAAATCATTGACGCTGGGGCATTTCATAATGATGTGGTCAGCGTCTCCAATCTGAATACGTTCTTTATGCATGAAGAGGCGTTTGTTGATAAAGCATCAATGCAGGCTGAACTGCAACAGAAATTTGCAGCGCTTGCACCTAACAATCCTGAGCTACATTTTATTGAAGTGCCGACCGATATGGTGTCACTTGAGTCTGCGGTTAAATCGTACTTGTTTAATTCACAGCTACTGCAATTACCAAACCAAGCTGGAATGACTCTGATACTCCCTGAAGAAAGTCGTGATAACCCAGAGGTGTTTGCTTACCTAGAATGGTTAAAGACCCAAGCTACGCCGATCAAAGACGTTAAATTTGTCGACGTACGCCAAAGTATGCAAAACGGTGGCGGCCCGGCGTGTCTGCGTTTGCGTGTAGCGCTTACACAAGAAGAGTTAGACGCAACCAACTCAAACTTTATTCTCGATGATGATCGCGTGGCTAAGCTAAACGCATGGGTAGAACGAAATTACCGAGAAGAGATCACCCCAGATGACTTAGCTGACCCGGCGTTGGCTGAAGAAAGTTTTGTTGCGCTAGATCAATTGACGCAATTGTTTGAACTAGGCTCTTTCTACGAATTCCAACAATGAGTTTTTTGCACACAACACTGGATAACCCGATAAACGCTGAACCTTCGGTGGTAATGCTGGACAGCGGAGTTAGTCTTCAGTTACTCGAAACGGGAATTTTAAGAGTGTCGCCAAGACAACAGGGCGAGCATAGAATTATTATTTCTTGCGGCATTCATGGCAATGAAACCGCGCCAATCGAAATGGTCGAACAACTGGTTAACGAAATCAACAGTGGTACGCTTGCAGTGGCAAACGAATTGTTGTTTGTTATCGGTAACCCGCCGGCCGCGAATCAGGCTGTTCGCTTTATTGATGAGAATCTTAATCGACTTTTTTCAGCCAAGCATGAAGGCTTATCAACTCAAGAGGCTAGGCGAGCTTGCCTGATCGAAGCTTATGTTACTGAGTTTTACCAACAGGGCGATGAGTCGCGCTTGCACTACGATTTGCATACCGCCATTCGCGGTTCTGAGTTGGAAAAATTCGCCGTTTACCCGTTCTTGCATAACCGCCAGTGGTCGAAAGCACAAATCGCATTTCTGGAGTATTGTGGTCTTGAAGCGATACTGTTATCGACTAAACCCTCCGGCACCTTCTCTTACTTCACAAGTTCTTGTTTTGCCGCCGACTCATTTACCGTTGAATTAGGTAAAGTACGTAAATTTGGTGATAACGACATGCGTAATTTTGAGCAAGCGATGCGAGGCTTACGTGAACTTATATCCGGCAAAGAACGCTTTTCTCGAGAGCTAAAAGAGATTCAAGTATTCTCAGTTGTCGAAGAGGTCATTAAACAAAGTGAGGCCTTTAAACTACACTTTACCGATGATGCTAAAAATTTCACTGAGTTCCCAAAAGGAACGATCTTAGCCTCGGATAAGGGCTACGAATATCGCACCAAGCAAGACGGTGAACGTTTTGTTTTTCCCATTACCAATGTGCCAATCGGTCAGCGCGCAATGCTAGTGGTTGCGCCAACCATTCTGTAAACAATCACTTTCTACGAGTTATTATGTCTGCAAAAACAAAAGTATCCATCATCGGCGGCTCAGGTTTTCTATCCGCTGAGTTGCTTAGAAATCTACTAGTTCGAGACGACGTCGAGTTATTGCGAATCTCAAGCAAAGATCACATCGGTCAAAACATTGGTCAGGTACATCGTAGCTTTTACGGTATGAGTGACCTCGTGCTTGAAGATATTCCACCAACTGAGTGCGTTGAGGGTGCCGACATTGTGATATTGGCGATGCCACATATCATCACCGCTAAAGTAGCGATGGAGCTGTTTGATACGGATGTACGTATCATCGATTTATCAGGAGACTTTCGACTAAAGAACTTAGCCGACTACACGCGTGTGTACGCTCCCGAACACCCATGCCCAGAGCGGCTGGGAAGCTTCGTATATGGCATGCCAGAGTTATATGCCGATCAAATCAAGACGGCTAAATATGTTGCCAACCCTGGTTGTTTTGCGACCTGCATTGCCGCCTCATTGTTACCACTGGCGAGCGCTGGTCAACTCAGCGAGAAAACCGTTCGCTTGGTTGCACTAACCGGCTCAAGTGGTTCGGGTGTTCATCCGCAAGCGGGTAATCATCACACTATTCGAAGTAACAATCTTAAGGCCTACAAGGTTTACAATCATCAGCATGAGCCAGAAATTATTCAAACACTTGCAGCCGCTGGCGGTAGCAATGTATCGCTAGATTTCGTACCAGTCTCAGCGCCATTGAGCCGCGGCATGATGTCGATTGCTCAGCTCGATGCGCCCGACGATATAAGCGAAGATCAACTACGCGATCAATATCAAGCATACTTCGCTGACTTTCCAATGATCACAGTACTACCTAAAGGTATGACCCCTGAAGTAGTCTCGGTTAAGAATACGTTGCGTATTGAACTTGGCTTAGATATCAAGACTGACCCGGTATCCGGAAAGCGCACTTTATGTGCCATTGCTGCGCTCGATAATCTAATTAAAGGTGGGGCCGGCCAAGCAATACAGAATTTTAATCTGATGACAGGGCATGAAAACGCTTATCAGTTACAACAACCAGGCATGTGGCCATAAAAAACTATCGCTATGTGGACCAACGAAATTAATAGGGTAGACGGTAATGAGTAAACCTATCGCGGTTATTAAAGTTGGCGGTGACATGCTTCTAAAGCAAGCTGATCGAGCCGGTTTTGCGTCTAATCTAAAAGATTTAATCGATACCGGTTGGCACTGTGTGGTGTTGCACGGTGGAGGCCCTCAACTCAACACTTTGCAACAGATGCATGGTTTGCGGCCGACAAAAATAGACGGTCGCCGGATCACTGGGGAAGCGGATTTGTTGGTCGTTAAGCAGGCTCTATGTGGTGAGGTGAATGTCGACTTAGTCTCGTCCTTGCTAGCGGAGGGGGTGAACGCATTTGGCTGTCACGGCGCCTCTGGCTGGCTGATACAGGCCAATAAACGGCCGCCGATGGAGTTTGTCGGGCATGGGTTAATCGATATGGGTGAAGTGGGTGACGTTGAGAAAATTAACGTTGAATTACTGAACGGCCTACTGGCAATGAATTTAGTGCCAGTAATTGCCTCCCTCGGAGTCAGTAAAAACGGGCGGGTGTTCAATATTAACGCTGATACCACAGTGTCGGCCATTGCTCGCGCCCTTAACGCTGAGGTATTAATCTTGTCGACTATGGTGGGCGGCATCTTCAAAGATATTAATGATAAGCAAAGTCGACTTGCTGAGGTCACGCCGAGCTCGGCTTCTGAGCTTATTGCAAGCGCAATAATCACCGATGGAATGATTCCAAAAGTGCAGGAAGCGTTAGCACTATTAAGTCATGGAGTTGGCTCGATTGTGATCACCAATGCGGCCGAAAAAGGCGGCTTTTTAGCTATTTCTAAGGGTGATAATTCAATTGGAACACGCCTGATTCGGGACATTTAAAGCGAAGGAATCGATTCTAAATGCCTATTTAGTTTCATTGATTGATAATAAATGTATTTAATATAGCGAGTAATGTCTATTTCGTTAGAAGAATAGAATCGCATTTCTAAATTAACTCAAAGATCCCTAATTTCTCCCTAGTTTTTCACGCTTGGAGTAGTACACTCTTGCGCAAATAAATAATTAACCCAATCTTGGAGAGACACGATGGATAACAATTTCTCATCGGCGGACATTGAATTTCAACAGGAAGTTCGAGCGTTTTTCAAAAGTGCCTATACAACCGATTTACAAGCAAAAGTGGAATCTGGAGTGGATCACAAAAGCATCGCAATTGAGTGGCAGAATAAATTGAATGACCAAGGCTGGTTTGCAGTTGATTGGCCAGTCGAAGTTGGTGGCACAGGGTGGACCCCGCTGCAGAAGTTTATTTTCGAGACTGAGCGTTGTGAAGCTGGTGCCCCAGATGTTGTTCCATTCGGTGTCAAAATGGTTGCCCCAGTTATCTTTACCTTTGGTAACGATGAGCAAAAGAAACGTTTCTTACCACGCATTTTAACCAGTCAAGACTGGTGGTGTCAGGGTTATTCAGAGCCAGGTGCTGGTTCTGACCTTGCGGCATTGCAGACAAAAGCGATTAAAGACGGTGACGATTACCTTGTTACCGGCGCTAAAATTTGGACTACTTACGCGCAAAGCGCAGATTGGATTTTTTGCTTAGTTCGTACCGGCACATTCGAAAAACGTCAGCAGGGCATTAGCTTTTTATTGATTGATATGAAGTCTGAGGGTATCCAAGTTAACCCGATTCACTCGATCGATAATCATCACTCGCTTAACGAAGTAGTTTTCGACAATGTTCGTGTTCCTCAAGAAAATTTAATTGGTGTTGAAAATCAAGGCTGGACTTACGCCAAGGCTTTGCTTGCGCATGAGCGTACTGGCATTGCTGGCGTAGCCGATTGCCGCCGTTGGTTGCGAGAGATTACCGAGCTCGCACAACAGCAAACTAATTACAAGGGTATGTTAATTGACGATCCACAATTTCAAACTAGATTGTCCGATATTGAAATTGAATTATTGGCGCTTGAGTACTTAGAGCTTCGTGTTTTGGCCAAGTTGTCGTCGGGTGAAACGCCTGGCCCAGAATCGTCGTTGTTGAAAATCAAGGGCACGGAAATTCAGCAGTCGCTGCAAGAGCTACGCATGCAGACTATTGGTGCTTATTCAGGCTCGTTGCATTTAGATGATTTCGAAAGCGATCTGCATCGACGTGGATCAAACTCGCGCCGTGCGTATATGTACGGACGAGCAGCGACCATCTACGGTGGTTCAAACGAAGTGCAGCGCAATGTTATTGCTAAAGCCGTTTTAGGTTTGTAGCCGGAGATTAGAAAATGAATTTTGAATACAGTGAAGAGCAAGTCGCGCTGAAAGAAAGCATCGCCCGTTGGGCGCAAGATAACTACAGCTTTGATCAACGTCGAGTAGGCGCTGTTTCTGATAATGGCTTTAGCAAAGATCACTACAATACCTTTGCTGAGCTAGGCTGGTTGTCAGTTCCGTTTAGTGAAGAAAACGGCGGTTATGGTGGCAGCGTAGTTGATATAGCCGCGGTGATGGAAGAGTTCGGTAAAGCACTAGTTGTTGAGCCTGTTTTCCCAAATCTAATTTTGTTTGGTGGCTTATTGGAGCGCAGTAACAACGAGGCAATTAAAGCCGAGCTAATTCCGCAAGTAATCGACGGTAGCCTTATGGGTGCAGTCGCTATGTATGAACCTCAGGCACGTTTTGACGCTAGTAACATTGCTACTACCGCGGCTGAATCAGACGGCGGGTATAGCGTAAGTGGTCATAAGTCAGTTGTTTTAGGCGGCGCACATGCTAAAAAAATTATTGTAGTCGCTCGTACCAGTGGCGCTCAGACTGACGAAGACGGCTTAAGCTTGTTCTTAGTTGAAGCTGACGCCAGCGGTGTTGAGGTAAACGCTTATCCGTTAATGGACGGTCAGCAAGTTGCTGACATGCATTTTAATAATGCCCCGGCCCAACTGATTAGCGAACTTGGTAACGCTACTTTGCCGATTAAGGAAGTGCTTACTATTGCTCATGTTGCCTTAGCCGCTGAAGCGGTTGGCTTGATGGAAGTACTTAATCGAACCACCGTTGAGTACACCAAAACACGTAAACAATTTGGTGTGACTATTAGCTCATTTCAAGCCTTGCAACACCGCATGGTCGATACGTTTATGTCTTATGAGCAATCTAAGTCACTATTGATTGGCACCTTGGTAGAACTTACCGACGAGCGAACCACACCGCAGCGAGCCAGTAAAATGGTTAATGCTTTACGCACACTGGTGGCCAAGAATGGCAAGCACATCGGCGACGAAGCAATTCAATTGCATGGTGGCATGGGCATAACGGACGAAATGAACATAGGCCACTATCACAAACGCATGATGATGATTAATTTGATGTTTGGTAATGGTGATTTTTTCCAGCATCAATTCAATCAAGTAGCGTACGCAAGTTAGTATTGATGAAAACCATTGATGATATAAAAACCGTAATGGTCGCGGGTGCAGGCACATTGGGTCTGCGCATCGCGCTTCGTTGCGCGCTTGATGGCTTCAACGTTAAGATGTTCGATATTAGCGATGAGCAACTTGCAATCGCACAAGCGATGCAAGCTAAGCTTACTCGTAGCTTTTTGAAGAATGGCAAGATCACTCAACAACAAGCTGACTTTGCCAAGGCTAACTTGATTGTCACCAGTGACATTGACGAAGCGGTCAAAGGTGTTGATCTGATCAGTGAGTCGGTGATTGAAAATATAGACGTAAAGAAGAAATTCTATGCTGACCTAACTCCTCGTTTAGCCAAGGGCGTTATCGTCACAACCAATACGTCTTATCTATTGCCGTCAGCGCTGCTGGGATCGATTCAACAACCAGAGCTGTTTTGTGCGCTTCATTTTCACGATGTTTTTAACCAAGTAGTTGTTGACGTGATGCCACATCCAGGCACTAATCAAGCGGTTATTGATTTGCTAATGGAGTTTGGAAAACGAATAAACCAGATACCTGTATACGTACAAAAAGAAAGTCCAGGGTATATGTTTAATGCCATGCTAATGTCGATTTTGAGTCAGGCATCTGACCTATTTGCTAATGAAGTGGGCAGTTTTCAAGACATTGATAAATCATTTATGGGTAACTTTGGCACAATGGCCGGACCATTCGGAATGATGGATCAAGTTGGATTAGACACCGTATGGCACATTGTTAGCGCGCAGGATACTGAGCGTAGTAGAGTATTTTCTGAAATTATTAAGTCGTATATCGATCAGGGTAAATTAGGCTATAAATCAGGTGAAGGTTTTTATACTTACCCTGGTCCAGAGTTTGCTCAGCCAGAATTTTTGCAAGCATAAGCGCCATTTTCGATTAGTCGCTTAAAATAATTTCCACACCCGCTGCAGCATTGTTTCGGTGGGGTCGTTTTTTCGCAGCAGCGAGAAGCTAATAAAAATAAAGGAGAAAAACATGAAAGACGCCGTTATTGTATCCACCGCCAGAACCCCAATCGGTAAGGCTTATCGTGGTGGTTTTAATGATTTACACAGTGCCACACTCGGTGCTGCTGCGGTAACCGCAGCGGTTCAACGTGCCGGTATTGATGCGGCTGAAGTTGACGATGTGATTATGGGAGCAGCCCTTCAACAGGGTGCTCAAGGCGGCAATATTGCACGTCAAATCGCCTTGCGCGCTGGTCTACCTGCATCGGTTGCTGGAATGTCGATCGATCGTCAATGTTCGTCTGGCTTAATGGCAGTTGCGACCGCCGCCAAGCAAATTATTGTTGACGGTATGACCACTGTTGTTGGTGGTGGTGTTGATAGTATTAGTTTAGTACAAAATGACAAGATGAACCTATATCGTGCGGTTGATAAAGAGTTAGTTGCTCAGCACCCGCATATTTATATGCCAATGTTGCAAACCGCTGAAATTGTGGCAAAGCGTTATGGTGTTACTCGTGATCAAATGGATGAGTACGGTTTGCAATCGCAAACACGTACTATTGCTGGCTACGAAGCGGGCAAATTTTCGGATGAATTGGTATCAGTTGACTGTACTAAAATCGTTTACGACAAAGAAACTAAAGAAGCTTCAAAGCAAGACGTAACGGTCAGCCAAGACGAAGGTCTTCGCGCTACCACGCTTGAAGGTTTAGGCAGCTTAAGAACCGTTATTGAAGGTGGCACTATTACCGCTGGTAATGCGTCGCAATTGTCTGACGGTGCGTCGGCGCAAATTATAATGGATGCTAAAGTA
>JAWUZB010000042.1:0-7789 GCA_034110505.1 Gammaproteobacteria bacterium | reverse complement strand
TGGAATTTTTTTTGGCGCCTTTGACGGCGCAAAACACGACACCGCTTGGCGCTGGTGGTTTATTGTCGGTTTGTTAATCGGAGCCGGCTCCTATCTGTGGGCGACGGGCCCAGTTTATGCGCCACGCACCGACTTCCCAGTAATTTTGGTCGCCTTAGCCGGCATCATTGTTGGCGTAGGTACACAACTCGGAAGCGGTTGCACCAGCGGCCATGGGGTCTGCGGTATTGCGCGCTTTTCTAGGCGCTCAATATTGGCCACGATCACCTTTATGATTACTGGCATAGCAACGACCTATATGGTTCGACATATAGTTGGAGTAGGCTTATGATAACTCACCTGATCGCCGTCATGTCTGGCGCTCTTTTTGGTCTTGGTTTAGCCATTTCACAGATGGTAAACCCTGACAAAGTACTGGCATTTTTAGATATCTTTGGTACCTGGGACCCTAGTTTGTTACTGGTTATAGGCTCGGCGACAGGGTTTACTATGATTAGTTTCCGTTGGGTATTGAAACTCAAGCAACCGCTATTTGCCGATACCTTTCGGCTGCCGACTAAAACCGATATTGATCGTAAGCTGATCATCGGCGCGGCTCTGTTCGGTATTGGTTGGGGCTTAGCGGGTTATTGCCCAGGTCCTGGGATTGCGGCATTAACACTCGGCAATTTAGAGCCAGTCGTCTTTGTCGTATGCTTAATTATTGGCTCAAGTGTTGCGCGATTATTAAGCAACAAAAATAAAATATAGTAAGCGAGTTATTAATTTCGTTACCGGCACGTTAGCCATTGATGACAATAGTGGCTGCTGGCGGCTGTTATGACGGTCGACAGAACTTAACCGGCCGTTATAATAGAAATAACTCATAAAAATAATAATAATGTAGGAAAAAATAATGATTAAATTTAAGCTAACTCTATATGCAGCAGCTTGCTTGTTCAGTACGTTTGCATCAGCCGCCCCGACCGACCAAGTTAAACCGGCCTCGCTGCATACCGCGGCTTTAAATCAATCACAAGTTCAACGGCTTGCGATGCACGATCGGCGAGATTTTGAAGAGCAAGCTCGGGGTTTTATTGCCGCACCGGCTTCGAAAAAAATAACCGCTGATGGCAAAGTGGTATGGGACATGCAGCGCTTTGATTTTCTTAATTTAGAAAAAAATTACAGTAGCATTCACCCCTCTCTTCAGCGCCATGCCGTGCTAAATATGAACTTCGGTTTATACCAAATAAGCCCCGAAATCTTCCAGGTTCGTGGTTTCGACCTCGCCAACATCACTTTTATCAAAGGTGATACAGGGTGGATTATCTTTGACACCCTTACCAACGCTGAAACGGCTAAAGCTGCGCTTGGCTTAGTCACCGAGCACCTCGGCTATCGGCCTGTTTTAGCGGTAGTCTATTCGCATAACCATGCGGATCATTTTGGCGGCATTCGTGGTTTGGTAGACGAGGCCGATGTCACTAGCGGAAAGGTTAAAGTGATAGCCCCGGATGGATTTATGGATCACGCGATCTCTGAAAATATCTACGCTGGCAATGCTATGAGTCGTCGTTTGTTTTATCAATATGGCTTAGTTTTGCCAGCAAGCCCAACTGGCCATGTAGATCAAGCAATCGGCAAGGGCCTGCCGACCGGCACAATTAGTTTGATTGCGCCTAATGTGTTAATAAAAAAACCGGTTGAAACGCTCGAAATTGACGGTGTATCGATGGAATTTCAACTCACCCCTAACACCGAAGCGCCGGCTGAAATGAATACCTGGTTTCCACAACTAAAAACCTTCTGGGCGGCGGAAAATATTACTGGCTCTATTCATAATATATATACCCTGCGTGGCGCTCCGATTCGTGATTCTTTAGCGTGGTCAAAATATATTAATAAAGCCTTGCACGAGTACGGCATGCAAGCGGATATTATGTTGTCCTCGCATAACTGGCCTCGCTGGGGAAATGAGCGCATTCAAGAAGTGATGAAAGGCCAGAGAGACATGTACGCTCATCTTAATAATCAAGTTCTACATTTGGCTAACAACGGCGTCACCATCAACGAAATACATAACGTTTATAGCGTTCCCGAGAGCCAACAGAAGAACTGGTTTTCCCGTGGCTATCACGGTTCTTTTGAGCACAATAGTCGCGGAGTTTTGAACCGCTATCTCGGCTATTGGGATGCAAACCCTGCCACCTTAATTCCAGCTTCACCGAGCGACTCAGCTCCGTTATTCGTGGAGATGATGGGTGGTAGTAGAAAAATTCTTAAAAAATCGAACGCTCTTATTGCCGCTGGTAAATATAAGATGGCGCAAGAGATTTTGAACAAACTGGTCTATGCCGAACCCGACAATAGAGATGCCAAATTACTACTTGCCGACAGTTTCGAGCAACTTGGTTATCAACAAGAGAGCCCCAGCGTTAGAAACAGTTTTCTCGCTGCAGCGCAGGAATTACGAGGCGGAATACCAACCGAAATCGTCTCTAAGACATTGACGCCGGACATGGTAAGGGCATTGACCATTAGTAATTATTTGGATTTTCTTGGTATTTTAATGGATGCAAGAAAAGCCGAAGGCCTGGCGTTCAGAATAAACTACCTAATAACCGATACTGAGGAACAATATGCGCTGGAACTAAGCAATGGCGCGCTTACCAATATCAAAGGCTATGCAAACGAGGATGTTGATTTGACGATAACCATAGATAGCTCGAGCATGGCGCAAATAATCTCGCAACAGGCAAGCTATAAAAGCTTGGCTCAACAAGGTAAATTACGCTTTCAAGGTGACCCTTCAGTGTTAACCAAATTAGAGTCTACTTTAGTTAAATTTGATCCGGGTTTCGAAATTATGCCAGGCACTAAAAACTAATAAGGAGTGTTTATCTGGACTGAGATAGTCCAGATAAACAATGAGCAGCGAATGCTATCTAATTAAAGCTTGATTAGTTTGGCAACTGTTTAGCGTTAATGTAGGCGTCCACTTCGGCTTCAAGGATTGGCAGTGGCATAGCGCCTTTACCAATAACCACGTCATGAAATTCTCGAATGTCGTAGAGTTCACCGAGCTTTTCTTCGGCGCGAGCGCGTAACTCAAGTATTTTCATCATGCCAATTTTGTATCCTAGAGCTTGCCCCGGCCACACAAAGAAACGCTCAACTTCGGTCACCATGTCACCTTCAGATAATGGTGTGTTTTGCCGAAAATAGTCAATTGCTTGTTCACGCGTCCACTTTTTAGAATGGATGCCGGTATCAATAACCAATCGTGCAGACCGCCAAATCTCATCATGTAAGCGTCCGAAGTCGCTCATAGGTTGTTGATAAAACCCCATGTCCTTAGCCAGACCTTCGGCGTAAAGTGCCCAGCCTTCAGTATAAGCACCATAGAAACTATGTTTGCGAAAGTCAGGTAAGTCTTTCAATTCCTGGGCCAAGGCTATCTGAAAGTGGTGACCAGGTACGCCTTCGTGATACGTGATCGCGGTAGAGACACTTTTTTGATAGGTACTCATATCTTTAAGGTTAGCGTAGTAGTAGCCAGGTCGACTGCCATCCAGTGGAGGTGACTCATAAAATGCAATCGAGGTTGAGTTTTCACGCCACGGCTCAACTCTGCGAACTTCCATTGTGGCCTTTGGTAGTCGATTGAAATATTGGTCAGCGACTGCAAAAATGTCAGCGGTTTGTTGCCGAGCATCGGTCAGAAACGCTTCGCGCCCAACATCGTCATTGCTGTAAAAATTGCTAGGGTCGGTGCGCGCAAAAACAAAGAAATCTTGCAGGCTGCCTTCAAACTCAAGTGTCTGCATAATGCCGCGCATTTCGGTATGGATGCGGGCAATATCATCGAGCCCGCGCTGATGAACTTCATCGGCGGTTAAATTGAGCGTGGTGTATTGTTTGATCTGTGCATTGTAGAAAGCCTCACCATCGGGCAAAGACCACACGCCCTTATTACCATCGACCAATTTCGACTGCCGTTTAATCTCGATCAATAAGGCCTCTAGATTGCTTTTGAATGGACCGCTAATGGCGGCGCTGGTGCGAGCTATGAAGTCAGATTTTGCCTGTTTATCGAGATCTAATGCTTTGATTTTTTTAGTGAAATCGTTGAGTAAAATATGCGGCTCGCCTGAATCGTCGATCGGCATACCGCTGCCGAGCCCACTAATATCAGCGATCATATCTGGGTAGGCAAAGGCCGGAGTCAGCACGCCAAATACAGCGCGATCGACTAGTTGAGTAGTCATTTCCTTATACACACCACCGAGCCCCTTGATGCGCGCGATATAATCTTCAGCATCTTTCAATGAAGTGATTGAATGCGCATTTAGCAGTAAGCTAAGTCGGTCAGTTACCTGGCCGCGAAATTGATCGACTACGTAGGGGTGACGTAAGAAGGGCGCGGCATCAATTGTTTCTTGTAATTGATATTCGAGTAGTTCATAGCTGGTGCTATTGGCGTTACTGAGTAAAGCTCGGTCAAAGCTGCGTAAATGCAGTAAGTCTTCTTTGGCTTCTTCGATGTTAGCCAAGCTTGCGGCATCGGAACGATCAAACCATTTATCCTGATCTTCGGTCTTAAGGCCTAACGCTGATTGATATTCTGGGTCTTGAGCAACCTCACGATCAAACCATTGCTTAAAGAATAGGCTGATCTCAACATTGGTCGTGTCAGCGTCGGTCGCGTCATTGTTGATGGCCTCGCTTACTGTTGATTTGACCGGATTTGAATCATTGAGCGGCGCTGTTGTGTCCGCTCCACAGGCCGTGAGTATGACTGGTATGAAAGCCGCTAGTAGAGCGCGCTTGATAGAGTTTAGGTTCATAAAAGTGTCCGTAGCATCGGGTTCAGAAGACGATCATGGTAACCGTTAATCGAGGCGCGTGGTAGGGTACAACAAGCACACTCAGATCAGCACTGATAACGATACCGATTAATTCTCGATCGGCATTAACCACTGGCCGTAAGTGATGGTCTCCACTTGATCAAGCCGTAGCGGCATCTCGCTCTGCGCTATGGTCATTTAATGTCTTTGGGTTTCCTGTCATCACGTCAATAATTTGATACTGACTGTCGAGATAAGACCAAGTATTTTCTGAGTCGATACCCTTGTGACCCCATGGTGAGTTTCATTAAATCAGTAGAGCTGACGATTCCAGGTTGATTTTGCTCTAAGAATGAGTGCGCCACTGCGATGCTCCAAGAAGAATTAGACGCAGTTGCTTTTCGCCCAGATCAATCAATTCGACAATATTTTGGTGGTGACGATTATCAATCAATAGCTGCTCAACGATGCGAGTCATCGAGCCGATCATCAGCCCTGCTAGCATCTTTAATTCCTCAGTTGACCAGGTATCAGTGTTCAATTGGCGCGCTAGATCGGTAGACAACTCGCTTACTAGAAGCCTAAGTTCTGAGTCAATTTCTGCACGAATTGTCGCGACCCCACCAAGACGCGCGCGGATCACAAAATGGAAATGGCGGGGGTGGGCTAGAACATAAGTAACGAATGTCTCAACTGACTTACGTATCACCTCGGATCCTTGCACTGGATTGGCTCTTACATCCTTGAGAAGCTGTCGCAGGGTTTTAAAGGAAAGGCTAACTAACTCTAAGCCTAGGGTATTCATATCCGGAAAGTGTCGATAGAAAGCCGACGGATTAATGCCCACTTCACGGGTTACTTCGCGCAGGCTGATGGCTTCGAAGCTCTTATCCCTATTCATTAATTCGAGCACTGCATTGAATAATGCCTGTCGGGTATCGATCGTCTTATTATCTTTGCGGCGGTGTTTCTTTTGAATACGAATCATAATTACCAACTATTATACAAGTGTTCACATTATATCGAATTAATAACTGAGCGCACGTAATAATGGAAGATAGCGTTATATTCTTGGTAAATGACTATTTAATTGATCAAAATACCTTATAAAATATATTGTGTACACCTGTTGACATGTTCAATTTACGCGTTATAGTGTACGCCTGTTTACTTAATTTTAAGCGCGGCCGAATTGGCTGCTAGCGTTGGAGACATACGATGCACCAAACAATAGACCAAAGAATAGATTATAAAGCTGACTGGCGTGCCGCACTTGGCGCTGCAAAAAAGCTGATCGCCGATCCTAAGGACACACCGCAAGTTTTTGTGATCATGGAATCCTTAAATGGTAAATCTAACGCATCCGGATACAAGCGACTATTAACAACCAAAAACGGCGGTCAATTAGCTTACAGACAGGTCGAGTTGGCTGCCCATTTGAGTAAGCCTGAAAACCTAGCACACTTCGCCTCGGGGACGGTTGGTCACGGCTACAAGAACATGATGGATGCTACTGGCTACTCTGCCGACGGCCTAGCCGAGGCAAGTAACATAGAAGGGCAGCGCAGTCAGGCGGAACATCCCCATGCATGGTATGCCAGACGCACTAGGGATATTCATGATATATGGCATGTGTTAACGGGATATAGTCCCGACGAACCACTAGACGAGGCTTGCTTAGTAGCTTTTTCTTACGCCCAAACTAAAGGCCTCGGATGGGCACTTATCGCCTTATTCAAAATTATCGACTGCCGAAAGCTAGCGTTCGGACGATTGCAAATTAAGGCGATAATAGAAGCCTATAAAAATGGTAAAAAAGCCAAGTGGTTACCGGCTGAGAACTATCTATCCCTACTTCAAGAACCGTTAGGGCAGGCACGAGCAAGACTAAATATTCAGCGACCAGCGGCCTATTTAGAATATCGAGGCAAAGTGCCGATCAACGCAGAATTGTATGCCGACACAAGTTGGGCTTAATAAGTTAATCGATATTTAGGAGAATACATCATGCCCATATTAACAAAGCTTAGTCCCGAAGAATGCCTGTTGAGGCTACAACAACTAAATATAAACCTGAGTGCGCCATGGCTTATTAACGACGATTCAAAACTCACCAAGGTATTGCGCTTCGATGACTTTATCCAAGCCTGGGGATTTATGTCGAAGGTAGCTTTGTATGCCGAGAAGCACGAACATCATCCAGAGTGGTCCAACGTTTATAACACCGTTACCATTGAGTTAACCACTCATGATGTTGGCGGAATTTCGGATAAAGATTTTTCACTAGCAAGCTTTGTTGAAAAAACTAATCTTAAATAAAATCAATAGTTTAAATTTGATTTGTTAAGTGCTTTGGCTTCTTTCAGAATGCCTTGATACAAGAAATAGACTTATTTGGCTGGTAGTATATGAGACCTCAGCATAACTCAGGGACGAAATAAAAATAGCTTGGAATGTCTCCAATTGAGCCGGAAAACGCGGCTAATAGCCTAGCTATTGGCGAGTTTTTCAACAAAAAGTGGTGGCATTGCAGGCATTTTTATTCGTTCGTCGAGTTATGCTGAGGTCTCATTTGTTAACAGAGGTTGATCAGTGGACAGGTTTTACGAATCAGTTCAGCCATTTAAAAACGGGTAAAGAGGTACCAGACAAAACATCATTACTGACCACTGTTTTGGCTGAAGGTATTAATTTAGGGTTGAGCAAAATGTCTGAGGCTTGTCCAGGAACAACCTATTCCAAGTTGGCTTGGTTGCAAGCCTGGTAGGTTAGAGATGAAACGTATTCAGGCGCATTGGCTGAGATAGTCAATTTTCAGTCTCGTCATCCTTATTCTGATATGTGGGGTGATGGAACCACATCGTCTTCTGATGGTCAAAACTTTAAGGTTGGAGCCCGTGGCGGTTTTGGTGGCCGGGTTAACCTTAAGTACGGACAAAAAGCAGGCTCACAGTTTTATA
>JAWUZB010000041.1:0-9380 GCA_034110505.1 Gammaproteobacteria bacterium | reverse complement strand
TGGACAGATACACCGTCGTCCAAATCAAGTCATCTAATTAAGGGTGGCTCGTTTTTGTGTGCCAATAATTTTTGTAAACGTTATAGGCCGACTGCGAGGCAGTCCCAGGAAATCGATTTCTCAACTAATCACATTGGTTTTCGGCTAGTCAAGGAAATGTCTGACAACAACGAATAGGAAAATTTAGCGCAAAAGGTACGGCAATAAAGCTATTGTGTGCCAATCACTACAGCTAACTAGTGAATTGCTATAAAATGGCATACATCATGTCATTAATAAGAATTTTTGGTTAACTAGCTATGCGCAACACTATTGCTCCTTATGTGGCACGAGCTATGTTTAGCTCTAAACGGTTGCTTAGCAAGCGAATCAAGGCTGAGAAAAAACGCGCGCGACTCGGAGACCCTCATCGAATAACGGTTTATTTACGAATAAACGACGCTTACAGTTATGTTTTGATACAGCTTTTGAAGCATTTCGAACAGCGTTATTCGGTTGAGTATGACTTTCGAACTATTCTCACTCTGCAGCATGACATGTATCCAGCGCCAACATTGTGGGCCAAAAATGCCTTTGAAGATTGTCTTTATCTAAGTGATCTCTACAGTGATTCGATCGATTTTCCAAGTAAAGCGCCAAACAGCAGCCCACAGAGAGATGCACAGATTTCCTCGCAACTTCTGCATTGGGAGTTACAGCCTGGCTACCTTGATAATGCTATCGCCTTGTTTAAAGCCTATTGGCAGGGCGATGAGGCGTCTTTGGATTCGCTGTTGAATCCAGCGGTTACTCAGAACCACGAATGCTTTGAACATCATTTAAACGCGAACCAGGACCGGTTGAAAGAGGCTGGCCACTACCTAAGCGCGATGCTGCATTATGGCGGTGAGTGGTATTGGGGAATAAATCGATTGCAATACCTTGAACGTCGGTTAAATGACCTAGGCCTTATGCGCAACGGTCAGCCCGAGGTTATGTTTGATCGAAGTCATCAAAATTTTTGTAAGATGATGAGCGCAGAGCAAGTGCTTGCAGTTAAAGACAATAAATCAGCAGACGACTGCATAGAGGTGTTTTTTTCAGCGCGAAGCCCATACTCATATCTTGGTCTTGTACGGGTTAAACAATTGTCAGAGCACTATGGCATTCGCTTAGTTATTAAACCTGTTCTACCGATGGTCATGCGGCGAATGCAAGTACCCAAACGAAAAACTAGGTACATTGCTCAGGATGTGGCCAGAGAGGCGGATCTTTATGGCATACCATTTGGCTTTATCGCCGATCCTCTAGGCAAAGGTGTAGAGAACACTTATGCCTTATTTGAGTATGCAAAAAGCCAAAATAAAGAAGTCGATTTATTAGAAAGTGTCGCACGCGGTGTTTGGTCGCAGGGTATTCGAGCCGATACAGAAAAAGGGCTGTCAAAACTAGTTTCCAGAGTAGCGCTTGATTGGAGTGAGGCTCGTGATTACTTAGCCGACACCACGTGGCGTAATTGGGCGCAAGATAACCTTGCTGAGCTATACTCGTATGGTCAGTGGGGGGTTCCGTGTTTTAGGTTTAAGCAGTCAATTGTTTTTGGCCAAGACCGATTAGATCGTATAGAACAGGCTATTGTCAGTAGCCTTGAAAATCGGATTCAAGTTAACAAAACCAGCACTAGCAATGCCTAAGTCGAGCTCAACTTTATGCCTTTAGAAAAAAAAATAAATACGCAAACAGATGGGCGCGCGCAGCGCACGCTGCGTAGCCGCTCTAATATTATTGAAGCGGTTATGAGTTTGTATGCCGATGGAGTTTTAGTTCCGACTGCGCAGGAAGTTGCCGACCGTTCAGGATTAGGCATCCGTACCGTATTTAGACATTTCTCAGAAATGGAGGCGCTGTTTATTGCTGGTAACGAGTTGCTCTATAAGCGTTATGAACAAGAGCCTATGCAGCCCCCTGAAGGTGACCTCAGCAATCGTATTGAACAGTTAGTGTCGATAAGAATGAAAATTTATAACGAGTATTCACCCTATATAAGAGCAACCCTAGTACAGAAATGGCGATACCCTATACTCGATAAGACTTATCGTACTTTTAGTCAAAGGCTTAAGCAGCAGGTCGTTTTTTTTTTTGCGGAAGCAAAACAATTAAGGGATCCAATTTTCGAGCTATTAGTCATCGCACTGTCGTATGAGAGCTGGGACAAAATGCGCACCATGGATAAACGCAGTAAAAAAGCGATCACTGGAATTGTTCATAATTCAGTTGCTTTCATCATCAGCTCTCGGGCGATCAGTTAACCGTGCTTTTATACCAGCAGCGACCTCAGTTTTATAATTAGAAATTTAAAGTAGATACAACAACGGTCTAACTTCATTACCAGTAACCCAAAGGAATATACAATGACACAATCAATACAGCTGTGGATTAATCGCAGTAATTGTCGCCAAACGAAAGTGGTAGAGCAGACGATACCTGCGCTTGATGATGGTCAAATACTGGTAGAGATTGATAAGTTCGGTCTCACCGCGAATAATGTCACCTACGCCATAGTCGGAGACATGATTGGTTACTGGAACTATTATCCAACCGGAGAGAACGGCTGGGGTAAAGTGCCTGTATGGGGCTGTTGCAATGTGGTGGCTTCAACTCATAGCGATATTCAGGTAGGTGAGCGCTTGTGGGGTTTTTTACCGATGGATTCGCACACCATACTCACACCAAGCCACATCACTGATAGTCGTTTTGTTGATGTGTCGCCATATCGTCAAGAATTACCCGCGCTTTATAACGGCTACTCCCGCACCGCGTCTGAACCTCCGATCATGCGCGAGCTCGAGAACGAGCGTTGCCTTATGTTCCCGTTATTTGCTACCTCTTATATTTTGTATGACTACCTGCTTGATAATGATTTTTTTGGAGCGAGCCAAGTATTGATTGGTTCTGCGTCTTCTAAAACGGGATTTGGCTTAGCTAAAATGCTGCATGATGATGCCGATATTGAGGTTAAAGTTGTCGGTATTACATCGCCGAAGAATAAAGATTTCGTCGAATCATTGAATTGCTGTGATCAGATTGTGACCTATGGTGACGAAGCTTCGATTGATTGCGAGCAAGCAACGGCCTATATCGACATGTCTGGGGATGCAAATTTAAGGGGTAAACTGCATAACCACCTGCAACAGAAGATGGTGCATAGCAGCATGGTCGGAGCCAGTCATTGGGAGAGCCGAGGTAATGCAGGAGAATTACCTGGTGCGAAACCGAGCATTTTCTTTGCGCCAGGTCAGATAGCTAAGCGTGATCAAAGTTGGGGGCCAGGTGTGGCATGGCGCAAAGCGATGCAGGCTAGCGCCGAGGTGACTCTCGCCATTAAAGGCGACATTGATATTCAATGGTTTCACGGCGTTGATCAACTGAGTAAGGTCTGGCTCGAATTATTGGATAATAAGGTTCCTGCCAACCGCGGTTTGATGGCTTCCTTATTACCTAAATAGTGAGCTAAGAGGAGGTTTTCAGAGACACTCAACCTCCTTCTATAAGAATAAATTAAGACTTTAGCCGTGAGTTAGGGCTTAGGTCTCAATCATACTGCGATTCTGTAAGGTCGAATCACAGCATTGAGCTAAGAAAAAGCTAGTTGTAAGGCTAGCTGCTCAAGCGTTTTGCCAACACTATCAGTAGTGTTGCCACCACCACCTCAATAATTATCTCAGGGGCGGCAAAAGGCGCAGCGTGAAATAACCAAGCGACTAATCTGTAGCAGGCGATTGTTACTAATACGATTGCCGGAGGATAAAGCCAATTAGGACTCTGTTTTAGCGAGCCAAACAAGGCCATGCCACCTAGAGCTAAAAACAGAGCTCCGAAATCACCAATCTGCGAGCTTAGCGCCAAGCCAGTCAGTAAGGGCATGCCAGCCATACCTGCTGCGCCAATAGGGTCAACCGCCCAACGCAGGCCAATAAAAATAAATAGTAGAGCGGGTAAGCCGACAACAATTCTAAGTGCTGAGTTCATTGGTGATCCTCTAAAGAGTTTTGTTTTATTATTTTAGCGGCAAGGGTCATCTCAACGCCTTTGCAAGTCCAGTTTTCCGATTCACGCCCAAGCGGATCGCTTATAAAGCATTATAGTCAGTTTCGATTCTTTGTGTTCGATTGATATTATGGCATAAGTTGTGACATAATTCAGATATCAAGTTATTAATGTTACAGTGTTGGTCATGTTTAAAAATAGAACGCTACAAACAATCCTGGTTTTATTGATAATAATTGCAGTCCTGTTATTTCTAAAGCGGGGAAATCTGGCCGAATCTGTTTACCAAACGATTGCCTCGAAGCGTCTGCTAGTCAACCTAACCACCGAACTCGACGACGGTTTACACCTAGTTCTTTGTGGCGCGGGCGCACCGCTTCCTGATCCAGAACGTTCCGGGCCATGTGTACTTGTTGTCGCCGGTGAGATGATGCTGGTGATCGATGCGGGTACCGGCGGCAGTCGGAATTTATCGACTATGCAAGTACCTCAGGGTGACATCGATGCGGTGTTATTAACGCACTTTCACTCAGACCACATCGATGGCTTAGGTGAACTGGCTATGCAGCGGTGGGTTAACGGCGCTAACACGTCGCCATTGCCGGTTTACGGCCCTAAAGGTGTGTCGCAAATCGTCACGGGGTTCAACATGGCCTACGACTTAGACGCCAGTTATCGACAAGCTCACCATGGTGATAGTGTCGCCCCCTTATCGGGCAAAGGCATGATCGCGATCGAGGTCCCCGAACCGAAGCGAGGTGAACAATCTATTGTACTTGAACAGCACGGTTTGACGGTAACTATGTTTACCGTAAACCACGCGCCTATTTCGCCAGCGGTAGGTTATCGTTTTGATTATAAAGGCCGATCTTTAGTGATTAGCGGCGACACATCTAAGTCTGAAAACGTGCAACGATTTTCGCAAGATGTCGACTTGTTAGTACACGAAGCACTTGCGCCCAACTTGGTGTTGGCACTGAATCGAGGTGCTGCGACTGCCGGAAACGCTGTAATTGAAAAAATTACTTACGATATTTTGGACTATCACACTAGCCCGAAAGAAGCGGCCGAAATTGCCCAGGCGGCCAACGTTAAACACTTACTTTTCTATCATATTGTGCCCGCGTTAATTCTCCCTGGGTCAAAAGCCGCGTTTTTAAACGGCGTTGACGATGCCTATCAAGGTAAGGTGACCATTGGTCAGGATGGCAGCATGATTAGTTTGCCCAGTAATAGCGACAAAATTATAAGTAGTAAACTTTTATAAGCTCGGTGTTTGGCGCGACAAGATTAATGCTTCGCAGCCTGTGCCATTAATCAGTTTCATTACCTTACTCTGATCTGCAGGCGTAAGTTGATCAAAAGCTTGATTGATCGATTGCAGGCATTTTCCTTGGTATGCGAAGGTTTGCTGCGTCCACAGCGCGTCATCAATGTTTGCCTGCCAAGTTTTCTCACCTTCTATTAAAGCGTCGGCATTTGCCAGTAGGGCGGGTGCATATACACGACCGATCTCGTTTAATAATAATGTCAGTGAGTCGGCCATGGAGTCGCTCGAGTGCCAGCCATTTTCTAAAGCCTCGCAACCACTCAAGTCGGACATACGCTGAACCCAGGCGACCACACGCGGAGCCAAGGCTTCTGCTATTGCGCGTGGCGTAGGGTCGAAGCCCACAAGCTGAGTTAATTGCCCGTAAAGCGCAAAGTCGCAGGCCGATGGCCGATTACCTAAGATAAAAGGGTGATCACTTAGATGGCTATTTAAGGCTCTGAGAAAACGTCGATAACTGGCGTCAATAACCGGTGCGGTTATATCGTTAGAACCGACAACATAGAGGCGGCTAATCTGTCGCTCGCTAAAGGTTTTCTTAAGCTGTCTATGTTGCTCATCGGCTAAGCAGGTATTGAACCCAAACGGTAACACAGAGCTGGCGTTATCGGCATCGACTGAACTATGCCATCGAAAGTGGAACATATATTTTGTTACCCATTCATCGGCGAAGTCTTCGATTAAATAATCAATAAATGATAATGCTGGATCGTCAGGGATTACTGAACGCTCTTTCCACTGCCTCTCGAGACGACGGATTATGGGCGTGCTATCGATCATCGCTTGGGGTTCAGCATTGTCATCGACAAAAATAAAGGTGGGCATTAATTCTACTTTAAGCTTAGTGATGCCACGCTTTTCTAGTTCGACATTTGGCTGACCCCAAATCACTTGGTAAGGTAGTTGTCGGTATCGCAATAGCGCGATCATTTTATGTGAATAAGGTGAGCCGGGGGCACCGATGAGAGTTAGCCGTTGTTTAAATAGATGGGTCATTTTTGCGTACCGAAACTCTAGGGTTGTTGACTTTTTTTATATTATGGCATAGCTTATGTCATAATTTAACACTATCTAAGATTAAAATAATCATATGAATACACTCATTATTTGGGCTATCGCGGCCCTGCTATATGGTATTTTCTATAGTTGGTATATCGGTTTTCGCCAAAGAGTTACGGCTGAGGAAGTAGTTGCATTACTTGCGCGATATGAAAAGGACTCGGCAATGACGGATAAGCAAGCGACAAGTATTAGTACGTTTCTCTGCAACGATGATGGTAAAGACTTCGTTATGGTTAATCTTCTACACCTTAAGCAACCGCTCAAAGAATCACGAACAAAGCTGGAGACCTATCAAAAAATATTTCTGGGTCAGCTTTTAAA
The DNA here is from genome assembly GCA_034110505.1 of Gammaproteobacteria bacterium. GTDB lineage: Bacteria > Pseudomonadota > Gammaproteobacteria > Arenicellales > Arenicellaceae > Arenicella. Next base: position 2,641 of record JAWUZB010000041.1, on the reverse strand, counting down.
AAAGGCAGGGCACCCGGTAATGTTTGGCCGTGCGGCAAGCACTAATATTGAAAACCTAGAGTGTGACGCGGCTGATAACTGGACCGCCTTTGGCTTGGTTCGTTACCGAAGTCGCCGAGATCTTTTGGAAATATTATTTGATACCATCAATAGTGAACATCATCAATTAAAGCTAGACTCGATGCAGAAAACATTGGCATTCCCGTCGGCGCCTTGGTCGATGACGGGCGGGCCTAAATTACTAGTGCCAATGGCCTTGGCTTTGCTGGCAATGATTTTGCAATTAGTCCTGGTATAGACAACCAATAGTGACAACGCGATAAGCATGCGTTTGGAGTAAGCTCGCTTATCAACCCAAATTTACTTTAAAATGCAGCATAGCAAGTGCAACACAAGAGATCACCAAAATGGAATTTTTAAGAACCCCAGAACAACAGTTCGACAATTTACCGGACTATCCGTTCTCACCAAACTATTTAACGGTTGATGACACGCAGGGCGGTAAACTTCGCGTTCACTATCTTGATGAGGGTCCGCGCGACGGCTCAATTGTATTGCTTATGCATGGTCAGCCAGTGTGGTCCTACTTGTACCGCTTGATGATACCGAAATTGGTAGAGGCTGGCTTTCGCGTGATCGTTCCTGACTTAGTAGGTTTTGGTCGATCCGACAAGCCGACTCAGCAACATGACTATACATATGCTCGACACGTTAGCTGGATGAGCGATTGGTTAACACATATGGATCTAAGTGGTGTTACTGTTTTTCTTCAGGACTGGGGTAGCCTAATTGGGCTAAGACTAGTTGCTGCGTTTCCAGACCGTTTTAGTCATGTGGTGCTGGCTAACGGTGGCTTACCAGCGGGTGTGGTTCCGCCGCTGTTAGGTAGGTTGCTTCAGTGGGTTTATCCACGAATAGCCGTCGTCAAAGCAGAAGAGCTGGGTGCTAAATTTAAAGTTAAGTGGGGTATTCCTGGGTTTTTATACTGGCGCAAATATGCGGCTGAAAGCGTCGATTTTTCGATTGCTGATGTGATGCGGGTTACCGCTAAAAACGCACTTTCTGCTGAGGTTCTTGCCGCTTATGAGGCGCCGTTTCCAGACCAAAGCTATATGGCCGGTGCGCGTCAATTTCCGATGCTGGTGCCAATTTTTGCAAACGAACCTGAGGTAGAAGAAAATAAAGCGGCTTGGCGAGTTTTGCGTAAATTCAACAAACCTTTTATGACAGCGTTCTCGGATAACGACCCTGTTACCGCAGGCGGCGATAAGCAATTCCTAGAGCAAGTGCCTGGATGTAAAGGTATAGAGCACAGAACGATTACCGATGCAGGTCATTTTCTACAACAAGATCAGCCGGAGAAATGTGTAAAGGCGATTGTAGATATTACCGGTGGTGCTTAGTTATTGGCTTACTCAATTCGGCCAATACATATATTCATCCCCTTGCTCATAAACTTGATCGCCGTGTTTATCGACAAGCTGAGGTGATTGAAGGGTACTTGGCCAGGCCGGATTAACTTGATCAGCATTGTGCTGTGCGAGTAACTGTTCAAGCAAGATTATTTTTTCTGGGTACTGCTTGATCAGGTTATTCTGTTCGGTCGGATCTACTGCGAGATGGAATAAGAATTTTTTGTCAGGCGCGTCGCTACCCTTGTCTACTTGCTTAGAGCGAATCAGTTTCCAGCCTTCATGCAATACCGTTTGTTGATATCCTTGACGCCAAAACAAGGTTTTGTGGGGCTTGCCACTAACTTGTTTATTGATGAACGGTAATAAGTTTACCCCGTCTAAGGTTCGATCGCTGGGAACAGTGGCATTAGCCGCGGCGGCAATTGTGTGAAACAGGTCAAAGTGATGAATAGGCGCTGCCATGCGCACGCCCGGTGAAATTTTGCTTGGCCATTTAGCCATAAAGGGAACATGCGTTCCACCTTCAAAATGGCTTAGCTTCCACCCGCGATAAGGCTTATTCACATCGGCTAAGCCAATATAACCAGCGCCACCATTGTCGCTGGTAAATATAATCAGTGTGTTGTCAGCCAAGCCGTTTTTTTCTAGGGCTTCAGTTACTTTTTCAACGCTCCTGTCTAAGGCACGTATCATTGACGAATAGACTCGCAGGCGGTGATCTTTTATATGTGATAAGGCCTCATAATCAGCTCTAGCAGCTTGTAATGGGTTATGCACACCCCATTGCGCCAAATACAAAAAGAAAGGTCTATTCTTATTCGCATTAATTACTTTTACCGCTTCATTCGTGAAATAGTCTGTTAGATAGCCATCAGGTTCGAAGTTCTCGCTACCGTTGAATTGAGTAGCGTAACGGCCGGTTGCCCAAATCATATGGTCGATCCCATCACCCTCAACCTTTGCATTGACCACGTCGGGGTGGTCTTCTGGCATATAAAGCCCACCTCTCATATCCAAGCTTTCATCAAAGCCTTGTGCTTGAGGCCGTTTATCGCCGTTTGAACCAACATGCCACTTACCTATATGAGCTGTGTAATAGCCTTTCTCTTTAAGTATCTCAGCAATGGTTATTTCATCGCTGGGCATACCAAGATCTTGTATCGCTGGTAATAACGCCGCGGCCTCAGTGTCGACAAGCAACGGCAATGGACCCGGTTCAAGTTCTT